>NZ_JAJNHJ010000012.1:0-75288 GCF_022386965.1 Mammaliicoccus sp. B-M6 | reverse complement strand
AGTTTAATCATGATTTTAGTGGAAAATATTAATCCATATAAAAAAACAAACTGAACTTATAAATTTAAGTTCAGTTTGTCCACAGTCTGAGACGCTCAAGAATTGAACGTCTTTTGTTATTTATGAACTTGTTTGAAGATCGTCTTCGTGATAATTAAAGTACTTATTAGATATATATTGTTGAACGATAAGTACGATCGCACTTGCACTCCAATATAATGGAAGTGCTGCTGGTGTGCTCATACTCACAATAAATATCATAATTGGACTAATATACATGATGTATTTCATTTGTCCATTTGATTCTTCTGGTAAATATTTTGTTGATAAATATGCTTGTAATAAATAGAGTGCTCCGGCAATCAGTGCCATAAATATATTTGGTGTACCTAGGTTAAACCAAGCGAAACTATGACTTGCAAGTGCATCATTATGAGATATTGCAAAGTACAACGCCATTAGTATCGGCATCTGTATAATCATTGGTAAACATCCCATACCTAAAGGATTTATACCATGTTCTTTATATAAAGCCATCATTTCTTGGCTATATTGTGCACGTTCTTGTTCATCTTTAGCTGATTTCATCTTCTTATTAATTTCATCCATTTGTGGTTTTATTTTCTTCATTTTAAATTGCATTTTCTTCTGTCCTTTAAAAGAACGCAACATAAACGGCATGACAATTAGTCTTACACATATGGTAACGATGATAATGCCAATTCCATAACTATTGTTAAAGAATGATGCAAAGAATTTAATCAAATAAATGAATGGTTCTACTAATGAATTATAAAATACACCACCTTCTTGTGGTGCACATCCACTTAGTAATATCGATACTGCTAAAAATGCTAAAACTGTATATAATTTTTTCAAAATTTCTCCTCCAATATATTAATTATGCCTTAATATATTGGACTAGCGTCTTCTTCATCGACGGATTTGGATAAGCAACGTGTTCTCCACCTTAAAATAGGGACTATCCATTCAAAAATGTATTGATCCTCTACTTCAGTTGAAAACCTTACAATCCAATCTTTGTGGAGCTTGATGTTTGCTTGCATCTGCAAATAAACAAACAAGAGCGTTAATAACACAGGAATGAAATAATGTATGCTAAATGCAACATAATTAATTAAAATCTCTTCACCTAATAAACCTATGAGCCATTCCATTACGCCTTCACTCCTTTCCAATCGAATTTACTACGTTAAATATACATGGTAAAAATATGATATTCAAATAATTGCACTCTTTAAATTTTGCAAAACCTATTGTATAATCACAATATTTTGATACAATTGAGAAAGATTATCAATTTCAATGAATTGTGGAGGCTTTTTAATGAAAAAGGTATTAATTTTAGTATTAACGTTAATTTTATTTGTTGCAGCATGCGGGAAGAACAATGACAATAAAAATTCAAGTAGTAAGAAAGATTCAAGCTCTGATACAAAGTCGTTTACGATGGATAATGGTAAGAAAGTTGATGTACCAAAAGATCCTAAACGAATTGCAGTATTACATCCAACATATGTCGGCGCATTAGTTAAGTTCAAACATACACCAGTAGCAGTACCAGAATTTATTAATCAAAATAAGGTACTTAAAAATGTTACGAAAGATGCTAAAAAAATAGATCAAACAAATGTTGAACAAGTTGCAAAAACAAAACCAGATCTAATTATTACAAGCGCACAAGACAAAAACCTTAATAAACTTAAAAAATTGCACCTACCGTTACTTTTGATGCAATGACTTCTACATATAAAGATAATACAACTAAATTAGCAGAATTAGTCGGCGAAGAAGACCAAGCTAAAGAGTGGATTAAAGAATGGGATCAAAAACTTAAAGATGATAAAAAAGATTTAGAACCACTTATCAAAGAAAAAACAGCAACAGTATTACAACAAACACCAAAAGGACTTATGGCATTCAGTGATGCATTAGGTCGAGGTACTGAAATTTTATATATCGGTTAGGGCTTGAAACAACCAAAAGACCTAAAAAAAGCAACAGAAAAAACAAATGCTATCACAATAACACCTGAAGAATTCGATAAATATTTAGGTGATTTTGTTGTAATCGCAGCAAACGGAAATCAGAAAGCACCATTCGAAGATACAAATGTTTGGGCAAATACAGAAGATAAGAAAAATAATCACGTCGTTAAATTTGATGTAACAGAAACACAATATAACGATCCAATTTCATTAGAAAAACAAAGAGAGATATTCTTAAAAGCCTTTAAAGAAATGAAATAAATATGAAAAGAGCTAGGATACGTGTCCTAGCTCTTTTTTTGGTAGGGAATGTGAAATTGGGTGATGTTGTGGCTTTATTCACTACTTAAGCCATGACATCTAACTCTAAACAACCACTCCAAAACTCATCCTCCCCTCTCTCTAACTTCAGACAACCCGCAGTCTACCTTGTGCTTAATGAACGTCTACTGACAAAGGTTAGAATGATGATAACTATGCCTATCAGCATACAGAATAGACCTAATTCATGTATACCATTTGTGATGTGGTCACCTTTAAATAAAGTACTAATGAGAGTGGATGATACGATTGCACCGATATACATTGCAGTTCTTAATAATCCTGCTGACATGCCTATCATTGATTTTGGTGCTTGATGATAAAGTGCATTTTGATTTGCTAAATTTAATAATCCTTGTGGCACACCAAAAATTGCAGCTAATAATTTTAATATCCATAATGGTGTATCCGCATGAATAAATTGGAAGCCTATCATTGTTATGAGTGCACAAATTGTCCCTAAATATAGTTTGAACTTAATTGATAGTCTTGTACCTGTTAATTGTGCCATAAAAATCCCAACCAAGAATTGAGGTAACATCATGAGTCCTGCATGTGCTGCAGTCAATCCTCTCCCCTCTTCTAGCCATTGAACATATCCGTATAGCACACTATAAGAAATAACAGCTGTAAGAAGTGATCTTATATAAGTATTATTTAAAGCACCATTGTGACCAAGTACTCTTAGATCAATAAATGGTTTCTTAGATTTGAGTTCCACAATGACAAAAACTAATAAACTGAACAGTCCAATTATAAATAGATAAAAAATGGATTGATCTGGCTCCATAAAGAAAATCATCCATGTTGTTAAAGTAATTGTAAACAACGTTATACCTATAAAGTCTATCTGTTCTTTTAATGCATTTAATTTCTTTGGACTTTCAACTTTTGGATAATATAAAAATCCAAATACGAATGAAAGAATGGAAAGTGGAATATTGACTAAGAATATAGCTTGCCAACCGCCACTATGAATTAACAAACCACCGATTGTTGGACCAATAACAGAAATCGTCTGATTGGATATAGATAGCATTGTTAATATTTTACTTGGACTATCTTTACCTGTGCGCTTGCCCTCATAACTGATTAAATACATTGCTGAAGGATAACCTGCACAAGTACCAATACCTATAAGAAATCTTGCTAATACTAATCCAAAAAAATATGGTGTAAAAATCGCAATCAAACTCGCTACTCCTACTAAACTTGTAGCAAATAAAAATAACCCTCGAGGGCCAAATATATCTATAAGTTTACCTATAACCGGTTGACCAATACTCGTTGCTAAATATAACGATGACACAAGCCATGTTGTTTGATAAAAAGGTATACCGAAGTCTTGTGCAATTGGTATAAGTGCAACAGCTAACATAGAAGAGTTGATAGGATTCAATATTGACCCTAAAATCATCGGAGGATATAGTTTCGTATTAAAGGTTTCTTCACTCGAAACTTGACGCATAAAAATTATCTCCTATCTATACAATTGTATTTGACCATTCTAATGTCTCAGTTACTTCCGCATACCTAGGAAAAATTTTATCAATTAGAAATTGATGTGTTTCAATATCTCTGTCTGTCATCGCATCTGATAAGACTGTTAATTCAAAGTCTTTATCTGCCGCTTCAACTAAAGTAGATAATACAACACCACTTGTTACAACACCTGTTAAAATAAGGTGGTCAACTTGCATACCACGCAATAACACTTCTAAATTACTACCTGTAAAAGCACTAAAGCGATGTTTTGTAACAACGACTTCATCTTCATTTGGTGCAAGTTCGTCTATAATTTGAGTTGATGCATCATTCACTCTCATTTGTTGTCCACTTGCTTTAATACGTGAAAATGATTTGTTGTAAGGCGACACTTCATAAAATCCTTTTGAAAAAGCTACTCTCACAAAAATAACTGGGATTTGATGTTTCCTAGCACTTTCGATAGCCTTTTTATTTTTATCGATGATTTCACTCGAATTAGATAAGCTACCAACAATACCATTTTGCATATCCATAACTAATAAAGCAGATTGATTAGACATACTTACACTTCCTTAATATTCTTTTTAATGCAATGTTATCACAGCCATATTTCTCAAGAAATATTTATGCCTATCAAAAAAGCCGAAACAATCATGACTGTTTCGGCTAAATAACTCATTACACACTTTGAGATTTTTTTAATAAATATAAGAAATAAGGGGCACCAATAATGGCTGTAACTACACCTGCAGGAATTTCGAGTGGAGGAAACATCCCTTTACCTATTGCATCTGCTACTAATAAGAATATTGAACCTATTAAAGCTGATAATGGTAACAATTTAATGGCTTTCGGTCCTGCTAATAACCTTGCTATATGAGGTGCAATTAAGCCTATAAAGCCAATTGTCCCTGTTACTGACACGACTGATCCAACGCAAATTGCTGCCATCACAAGATATACATTTCTAATAAGAGATACTTTTTCACCCAAACTGACAGCAGATTCATCACCTAAACTTAATATGTCAATTTTACGAGCAAATAAGAAAATAAGCGGCAACACCACTATGCCAGGTATAAAGAACCATAAGTCATCATAATTACGTCCCCATACACTTCCAGACAACCACAATAATGTCGTATTGATATTGTCTGGATATCTAATCATGAAATATTGAAGACCTGCCTGACATATCGCACTTAAAGCAACACCTATTAATGCAATTGTATATGTACTTGCTTGGAACAATTTGCCGATAAGCATAATAAGCATGATGAGTACAACTGCACCTATAAATGAAGCAACACCTAAGAAATAAAATGGTAGTGCTGGTAACAATAATGTTTGTGCGACTGCAAATAATCCTGCTCCTTTTGTAACACCTATGATATCTGGTGATGCTAAAGGATTTCTCAGTAAACTTTGGACAATAGCACCTGATACACCTAATAAGCCTCCACCAATCAATGAAATAATCATTCTTGGTAATCTATAATTATATACAACAAAATCATATTCATCTGAAAAGCCAGTAAATGTAGATATAATCTTTGATGTACCTATAAACTGAGAACCTACTTGTAGATTAATAAATAATGAGACCAATAGTACGAGTGAAACGATGATATATTTCCATTTAAGTTTCATCCTTTTTGAACACTCCTTCCATTTTTACATAAGTAAAGGAAGAACGGTCCGCCTATTAAAGCTGTTACAATTCCGACAGGCGATTCATAAGGATAAGCAATAATATGTGATAACGCATCTGAATATACGAGTAACACTGCACCAATAAGTGCAGTTAATATAATATGTCTTTCATAACCGCCTCTAATCAACCTCTTAGAAATATGAGGTGCAATTAAGCCTACAAAGCCAATTGGACCTGCAACAGATACTGATGAACCAGCTAGAATAATAACCATCAATCCAAATACGATATAAATCAGTTTCTTATAAACACCTAAACCTGTAGCTAAATCATCACCAAGTGAAATAACCGTTAAATGTCTCGCTAACATAATTGTGATAATCGTACCGATTACAAACCATGGTAATAGGACTTCCACACTATCCCAATCTTTACCGTTTAACGAACCTGTTAACCAATATAGAATATCTGTGGCGTTTTCGTTCATTAATATCAACACTTCAGTGACTGAAGATAGCAGTAAATGAATGGTCATACCCGCTAATGCTAAACGAACTTGATTATTCTCATGTCCATAAATAAAGGTATACACAATCACGCCACCTAAAATCGCACCAATAAATCCAATATACGCACTTTGATTACCATTATAATCAGGAAAGAAAACTAATGCCGCAACAAGTACTAACGAAGCGCCGGCATTAATACCAAATGTTTGAGGTGAAGCAAGTGCATTTCTCGTAATACCTTGCATGATTGCACCTGCTAGCGCTAAACTCACACCAACCATAATCGCAACTAATAGTCTTGGCAGTCTTACCGTTCTAATAATTAATGTATCTTTCGAATGATCATTATGTAATAAAGCATGAAATATCGTTTTAAAACTCATAATTGACGAAGCAAAGCTTAAATTTATAAAAATGCCTATTATTAAAATTATGACTGTTGCTATAATGATTATCGTTTCTTTTTTCATAACATCACCAACTCAACTCAGAAATAAAACAATGAACGGACAATTGTATGTACGTTCATTGTTCAAGTATTTATTTCTCTTCGTTATATTTTTGTAAATCTTTTATGATATATTCATTGGCATTGATACCTCTGAATCTTGTCCAGAAGTCTCTATCTACTTGATATATTTGACCTTTTTTATATGCTTTAAGATCTTTCCAAATCGCTTTTTCTTTCCAATCATCTGTTATTGGGTTCTTTTTGTCAGTTGTAAAAATGATTTTATCTGGATTAATTTTAGATAAATTTTCTAAATTAATATCTTCATATGCATTTTTAGATTCTACAGCATTGTCTAATCCCAATTTTGTTAATAGTTGACCAGCATAAGAAGTAGATGTATGAGCTTGGAATGCATCTTCTCTTGCAACTGCAATCAACACTTTTTGGCCATCTTTTTCTTTTGTATCTATTTTATCTTTAGCTTTTTTAATTTTTGCATCTTGCTCTTCAAGTAATTGATTCGCTTTATCTTCTTTACCTAAAGCTTTACCAATTGTTTTAAATGAGCCATTCACATCATCGTAGCTTGCTTCTCTACTTTTCAATACAAGTGTTGGTGCAATTTTCTTCAAGTCTTCACTTATACCTTTATGACGTTGAACATCCGCTATAATCAAATCTGGTTTAAGCGAGCTGATTGTTTCTAAGTTTGGTTGTTTACGTGTACCAACTGATGTATATTTCACATCTTCACCATATAATTTTTTAATAATTTCTTTCTTATTATCATCCGCAATACCAACTGGTGTATTGCCAAGATTTTTAACTGCATCTGCAAAAGAATACTCTAACACGACAATGTTTTTAGGATTCTTTTTAACTTTTTGAGTACCTAATTCGTCTTTTATTTCTATTGTTTCAGATTTCTTAGCACCTGCTTCGCTACTCTTATTATTGCCACATGCTGCTAAAAACATTGCTGAAACAACTAATATCGCCATAAAAATTTTTGAATATTTATTCATGATGTCCTCCTATTAATTGATAACTGTTATCAATTGTATTATATTCATTAAATAATGTCTATAGTCATTTTTGAATATTCAATTTATAAACCCCTTTATTTAACTGTTATATAACAATAAATAGTTAACCTATATCTTTACTCTAATTAATTTTGACTATAAAAAAATACATATACACCCTGAAATGTACATGTATTTTTATTCATATATTATGGCTTTTTAATAAATGCATATAAGCTAATGATCGCAATAAATACGATACCAATTATGACTGAGATTCTTGTTTCAGCGTTGAACAACATGCCAATAACAACTAATACAAGCATAATAATTGTGATTATATTACTGACTGGTGCGAATGGCATCTTAAATGGATGATCTTTAATTTGTTCTCTCTTTCTAAAATTCATATGACTAATTAAAATGGCAAACCAAGGTACCATACCTGGAAGCACACCTGCGCTGAACACATATACAAATATATTCGTATCTTTACCTAATATCAGAGGTAATACAATATCTAAGACGATACCGAAGAAGATACCGATTGATACTGCGATAACAGCGATATGTGGGACACCATTTTTATTTGTTCTATAGAATATTTGAGAAATTTGCTTTTGTTTAGATAACGTATAAAGCATACGACTCGTACTAAAAATACCAGAGTTACATCCTGACATTGCTGCTGTAATTACAACAAAGTTAATAATAGTTGCAGCTGCAGTGATACCTACTTTTGCAAATGTCGCAACAAACGGTGAACCAATTTGATTCACTTCATCCCATGGATAAACAGTTACAATAACGAAAATCGAACCGATATAGAAAATTAATATTCTCCATACAACACCGTTAATAGCTTTTACAATATTTTTCTGTGGATCTTTCGTTTCACCAGCAGTAATACCAATTAATTCGACACCAATATAGGAACCAAATACGATTGATAATGCAAAGAAGAAACCACTTAGACCACCTGTGAAGAAACCACCATGATCCCATAAATGACTGATTCCAATTGGATTAAAGTCATTACCTATTCCAAAAAGTATTAACCCTAACCCTGCAATAATCATCAATATAATCGTTACGACTTTTACAGCGGCAAACCAAAATTCAAATTCACCAAACCACTTAACAGAAACTAAGTTTGCAGAAAGCAATATGAGAACGACAGCTAAACCTGGTATCCATGAAGGTAAATCTGGCCACCAAAATTTAAAATACGACCCTACTGCTATAACCTCACTCATACCGACAATAATCCAGTTAAATGTACTACTTCCAGCGGTTACGAATGAAAATGACGGATGAATATAATCATTTGCAAACTTAGCAAATGAACCTGTATCTGGATAAACGTAAACCATTTCACCTAACGCTCTCATAATTAAAAATACAAATACACCTGCAATAGCATATGCTAATAACACGGATGGTCCTGTCCACTTAATCGTACTTGATGCCCCCATAAATAGACCAACACCAATTGTGCCACCAATCGCAATCATTTGCATTTGTCTTGACGTTAACTCTCTTTTTAAATTATTATTCATGTCTGACCCTTCTTAATATGTATGTACTAAATTTCCAAACTGTAATTTTTAAAATATTCTATAAATATAGCATTTTTAATAATTCGAAACCAAGAATTTTCAGATAAAAAAATAATATTTTTATAAATTTTCTCACAAAATCTACACATTTGTGCTAAATACTACCAGATATTTCTGAAATTGTTTATAATATATAACTATATTTAAAAATCATACCAATAGATAAAGAAAGGATATTCCCAATGTCTACAATAAATGAAGTAGCAAAAACAGAGTTACACTGTCACCTAGACGGTTCTGTTAGTATCGAATTAATCCAGCAACTCGCACGAGAACAACATGTATCTATTAATTTAGAAGATATTCAAGTAGACCAAAATTGCGAAAGCTTAGATGACTACTTAAAATCTTTCGACACCATTTTAAAAGTTTTACAAACAAAAGATAGTTTAGAGAAAGCAGTTGTCGATGTCGCGCAACAAGCACATCATGACAACATTAAATATATAGAAATACGATTTGCGCCACTTTTCCATACAGATAAAGGATTAAAAATTGAAGAAATTTTAGAAGCTGTTAACAACGGAGCAATCGAAGCTGAACATACATATGATATTAAAGTCAATTTGCTAATTTGTGGCATGCGACATCACGACAATCAAACAAACATTGACTTATTTAAATCAGTAGATCAGTTAAATACAACCAATCGTCACATCGTAGGTTTTGATTTTGCAGGTCCTGAAGAAGCATTTCCAACAAAAGTCATACAAGAAGCCATTCAACATTCTACAGATTCTGGCCACCACTTAACATTGCATGCCGGTGAATGTGGATGTATACATAATATAATAGAAGGAATCGAACTCGGTGCACGAAGAATAGGACATGGCGTTGCAGCAATTCAAGACAATCAAGCATTATCATACATTAAACAACACAACGCATTATTAGAAATTTGTCCGACGAGCAACTTACAAACAAAAGCAATCCAATCAGTAGAAGAACTTAATATTAGAAAGCTTATAGAACAAGGCATTCCATTTAATATTAATACAGATAATAGAACAGTTTCGAATACAAACTTAAACCAAGAATATCAACTCTTGTACAACCATCAATTATTATCTATAGCAGAAATGAAAGACATTAATATTAAAGCAATAGACCATGCATTTATATCTGATATTGAAAAAGAACAATTAAAGATGAAATATTAAAATACCAAAAAGGCTGAGACAGCTCATACTGTCCCAGCTTTTTTGGTTTCTTGATTATTATTTACCCGATTCTTTTTTATGAAATATTTATTTTCAATAATGTCAGTAATGAATAACACAATAAACCAACCAAAAATATATAACGGATTCGTAAATTGATTATTCTGATACATACTCAATATGTATAATGACATTATTATCAAAAATATTATCATTACAATTATTCTAAATATCATAAATCTCTTGAAATCCTTTGCTTTCTCTCGTCCTCTCAACCAATCTCTAAATAAAAGAAAAATAATAAAAATCGGAAATAAACAAATAAGTATTTGTTCAAGACTTAGAAATAAACCTAATAATAAACTTAAGGCGATAATTAGAAATACAAATACCACCGTTAATAACTCTCTATTTTTTATTAATTGTTTCATCATACAACCACCATCTTTCAAAATAACCTTTTACCTTTTAAACGCATTTGTCTTCACATTGATTTGTTTAAGGAATTTTTCTATTTTTGCTTGTTGTCTGCCATTTACATTTTGACTATATGGTACGATATCTTTTATATCTTTTGTTGAGATGGTACCTTTTTCTGCTTTATCTTCTATTTTTTTCACTTGATGGTCTAAATTTTTAATTGTTTGATTGTAACTTGTAAAGTACTGACTGATTCTATTTGTTTCTTTTTGATAACCTTTTGGGAGTGTATTATTTTCTATATAATTTGAGAAGTTCTGGTCATTCTTTTCTAAAAGTTTTCTACCTTCTTCTAATTGATCCGCTTCTCTCTTCGTTAAAGGTTGTTCATCCCATATTTTTTCTTCAATCTTTGTTGTCACATTATAAATACTTTCATTTGTATCTAAATAACGTTGAATACTTTTATGTATTTCTGACTTTGATAATTTTTCATTTGCTAGATCAGATTCAAATACAACAGTTGGCAACTTTGCATTTTCATGTTTATTTGACTGCTGTTCTGAATTATTGTGCTCATTATTTTTACTTGCTGAACTTTCTTCGTTTCCGCATCCTACAAGCAATAAAGCTAAACTACTATAAATGATGACTGACTTAAACTTCTTCATTTTATCTCTCCTATATATAATTTAAATCTTTCAATATATATGCTATCACTAGTTCATTGTAATTTCTACCATATTTTAGTAAATAACACTTAATTGTTAACTATTTAAATATTTAGGTTTACAATTAAGAATATTATTAGTATTCTATTAATAATTATAGAGGGGGAATTTTAATGACTTTAGGAACTAACATAATCAATGGTCATCATCTAACATATAATGAAGCTTTAAAAATTTATCAAGATGAATCGATCGATACATTAACACTTGTTCAAGAAGCTTATAAAGTTCGACATCATTACTATGGTAAGAAAGTAAAACTGAATATGATTTTAAATGCCAAAAGTGGTATTTGCCCCGAAGACTGTGGTTATTGTGGGCAATCAAGAGATGTTAAACAAAAATCTCAACGCTATGCACTTATTCCAGAGAATCAAATTGTTGAAGGTGCCAAAGTAGCTTCTGAAAATAAAATTGGAACTTACTGTATTGTTATGAGTGGTCGTGGCCCTAGTGATAAAGAGATTTCTCACATTACTGATTCTGTTGAACAAATTAAAAGAAATCATCCTCAACTTAAGATTTGTGCTTGTCTCGGATTAACAAATGAACAACAAGCTGAGTCCCTTAAAAACAGTGGTGTAGACCGATATAATCATAATATAAATACTAGTGCTAACTATCATGATGAAGTTGTGACAACACATAGTTTTGATGATCGTGTAAATACAATAAATATAATGAAGGAAAAGAATATTTCTCCATGTTCTGGCGTGATTTGTGGTATGGGTGAATCTGACGAAGATATTATCGATATGGCTTTTACATTGAATCAATTAGATGCTGACAGTATTCCAGTCAATTTCTTACACCCTATAAAAGGTACAAAATTTGGCAGTATGGATGACTTAACACCTATGAAATGTATTAGAATTCTATGTATGTTTAGGCTCATTAATCCTACAAAAGAAATACGTATTGCTGGTGGTCGTGAAGTAAATTTAAGAACGCTTCAATCATTATCACTCATGGTTGCGAATTCTATTTTTGTTGGAGATTATTTAATTACCGGTGGTCAACCAAATCAAATGGACTATGATATGATTCAAGATTTAGGATTTGAAATTGATTATTAAAGTATTATTAGAATTTTCAAATTATTATATTAATTTTTAATTTCAAATGATATAATAAACATATGCTTTCTATTACACTTTAATGTGTTGTAGAAAGCTTTTTAATTTTTATTAATGTAAGCGCTATATTAAACTGAGGGGGATAAAAATGGAAGAACCAAGTACACTGCTGACAATTGTTGGACTCGTTATTATTATTTCAATTGTCGCAATGTTAATTATGAAAAAAATTAGTCCAGTTGTAGGAATGATTTTAATACCTGTAATTGGCTCATTAGTTATTGGTCATGGATTTGGAGATATTCGAAAATATGTCGAATCCGGTATTGATCAAGTATTTAATGTCGCAATCATGTTTATTTTTGCGATTATCTATTTCGGTATTATCTCAGATAGTGGTTTATTCAGACCTTTTGTTAGAGGAATGATTAAATTAACACGTGGTAATATTATTATCGTCGCGATTGTTACAACGATTATCGGTACTTTTGCACAATTAGACGGTGCTGGTGCCACTACTTTCTTATTAGCAATTCCTGCTTTATTACCATTATACAGGGCACTAAAAATGAGCCCATACTTATTAGTACTACTTCTTGCATTAAGTGCAGCAATTATCAACATGGTACCCTGGGGCGGACCAATGGCAAGAACCGCTTCAGTTCTTAAAGTCGATAATATTAACGACTTATGGTATCAAGTTATACCTATTCAACTTATCGGAATCGTACTCGCAATTCTATTCTCTATCTATTTAGGAATCCGTGAAAAAAGACGTATTGCTAAATCATTTCCTGATGAGGATGTTGTAAAAATCAATATGGATGAAATTATTGCAAACTATGAAAAAGACCAAGAAGAAAATGCATCAATTAAAGGGGAAGCAACAAAGCATACTTACATACTTTGGCTAAACTTAATACTTACAGTCATCGTCGTAGCTATGATGTTATTAGATATTGTACCGCCTGAATTTGCATTTATGCTCGGTGTCGCAATCGCATTACCATTAAACTTTAGAGATGTCGACGAGCAAATGGAGCGTATTCGAGCACATGCACCAAATGCCTTAATGATGGCAGCTGTTATATTAGCAGCCGGCGTATTCCTAGGAATACTTAATGAAACAGGCATGTTAGAATCGATTGCGTTATCGTTAATTGCTGTATTACCAACAGTTGTAGGACCATATTTACACATTATAATCGGTGTATTAGGTGTTCCTTTAGATTTATTAACAAGTACAGATGCTTATTATTTCGCTATCTTACCTATAGTAGAATCAACAGCCAGTCAATTTGGCGTTCCATCACAATCAACAGCCTTTTCACTTATGATAGGTAACGTAATCGGAACATTCGTCAGTCCATTCGCACCAGCAGTATGGTTAGCCGTTGGACTTGCAGAAATCAATATGGGTAGATATATCAAATACGCATTCTTCTGGGTTTGGGGCTTCTCCATCCTAATGCTATTTATTGCTATCTTGATGGGCATTGTGACGATATAGAATATGATTTTTGGAAGATGTGAGGTTGTTTAGGGTTTATGCTATGACTTGGACTATCTCTTGGCTTTACTCTACACTTAAGCCACGACTTGCCTCATCTCTTACCTTCATTCACCCATTATATATATCCACACAAAAAAGCTGAGACACGGATGTCTCAGCTTTTTCTAATCATCTTTTATTTGTCATTTGATTCAGCTTTACGTTCAATTTTTGATAATGTTTTTTCTGCAAATGACTTACCACCGATACCGAATGAGATAGCAAATGCTACTGCTACAGCACCTAAGATTAGTAAGAATGCTACATTAACAATGCTTTGAGCAAAGTTTAATTGATCTAATGTCATAAATACTGAAACGATGATTACTAAATATTTAACGATTTCAGATACAAATACGTTACCTGTAGATTTTTTAATTAATTTAGATAGTAAGTTACCACCAATGAAACCAATTAATAAGATAATTGCTGCTGAAATTACTAATGGTAAGTATCCAATAATTGCTTCACCAATTGTATTTAACACTTCTAAATTAACTGTATTTAATGATTCAACAACAAAGAATAAACCAATGATTGTTGAAATTACCCAGCCTGCAGCTGAAGGAATATCAATACTTTCTTTATTCTCACCAAAGTTTACATAGTGATTATATTTACTAACATTTAAATTTGTTAATAAGTTTTTAACTAATGTACCTAATACTTTTGCGATGAATAAACCAACAACTAATATAACAATCGCAACAATAATTCTAGGTAAGAAGTCTAATACACTACCCATCATGTTCTTAATCGGTGTTGATACAGAAGTCATATTTAATGCATCAAACACTGATGGTAAGAATAATAAGAATATAATGAAGTAAGCTAATTTACCAAATGTCTGAATTAAGCCTTCAGACCCTGATTTGCCACTTCCTGATTCAGTTAACCCCTTTTTCTCTAGCCATTTTTCAAAACCAACTGCGTTTAAACCTTTCACAATAACTGTTTTAACAATTACTGCAATTAACCAAGCGACAATTAATAAGATAATTGCACTAATTAAGTTTGGTATGAATGCTATAATGCTATCTAAAGCATTTAAGAATGAATCTGTTATTTTACTCATATTTAATTCCTCCTTTCTTGATATGTTACCCTAGTATAATAATACTAATCATATTTTTTAGAATAATTTTTGATTTGTTGAAAAATCTATTCTGAAAAACTAAATAAATTGAATAAGTAATTAATATTTCTATAAAAATAAACGAGCAGATGATCAAACATCTGCCCGTTTCACGTAAAACAAAATTCCATATGTATCATATTCTTTTCATCATTCTTACTTCTTTTAATTCTTTACTAACATCGCTTATTTCAGATTTACCATCTTTTTTAAAGCCATGCTTTTCATAAAATTTAATTGTAGGATGATTATCTTCAAAAACCCAAAGACTTAATTCATCATATTTATCCTTCATTTGTTCTTCCGCTTCTTGCATCAAACATGTTCCTATTCCTTGTTGTTGATATGCTTCAAGTAAGTAAATGACCATAATTTCACCACATGTATCACTTGTATCTTCATCTTTGTCTTTACCATACATTAGAAATCCAATCACTTCTCCATCAACCTCTGCAACTATACACGGCGCATTAAATTTATGATGTCTTTCAATATATGACGCTAACGTTAATTGATCCAAATAACTATCTGGAACAATTCCTCTATATGTTGTTAACCAAGACTCGTAATGAACTTTAGCAATCGCTTCAACATCTGATTCTTGTTTATTTCTGATTAACATCACTTTAACCACCCACATTCTATAGAAGTTAAATGTAATTTTACTATATGTAACGATTAAATAAAATAGTAAAAGTCCGAGACATTAGCATTTGTCTCAGACTTTATATTTCTTACATTTCCATATCATGTATTTTCATCATTAAACCATGTGGTATGTCATCATGTTTTACGACTTCTTTTTTATAAAATGTTTTACCGTTATCGTTTGAAATTAATTTTACAAAATCACCTTTTTTAGGTTTGAAATCACTTGTAGATTCGATTTTGATATTTTCCGTAACTTCATTATTTTTCTCACTGACTACTTTTTCTGCAGTTGTACTATTCTCCATATACCCGTAGTATGTACTTTTTTGCGTTGAAAATAATAATAAAGCTGCGACTGCTAAAGCTACAATAGCTAAGCCACCTATTAATAATATTGCTGATTTTTTATTCATTGAGAATCCTCCCTAATGTACATCATAATGCGTATAACCATTTTATGAAATAATCATGCGTCAATCTTCTTAAATTCGACATATTTATTAATCATTTTCTCTCTTAAAAAATCATTAAAAGTTGAATAACTTGCGATAAATGGTAAAAATCATCATACTATAAGTGAAAATATCTAAAGGAGTGGAAAAAATGAACCAAGAACAATTTGAAAAAATAAAAAATGGTAAAGGTTTTATAGCTGCACTAGATCAAAGTGGTGGTAGTACTCCAAAAGCTCTTAAAGATTATGGTATTGAAGAAAATCAATACAGCAATGAAGATGAAATGTTTACACTTGTTCATGAAATGAGAACACGTATCGTAACATCTCCAGCCTTTACTTCTGAAAAAATATTAGGTGCTATTTTATTTGAACAAACAATGGACCGTGAAGTTGAAGGTCAATATACTTCTGACTACTTAGCTTCAAAAGGTATCGTTCCTTTCTTAAAAGTAGACAAAGGTTTAGCAGATGAAGAAAATGGCGTTCAGTTAATGAAAGTCATTCCTGGTTTAGATGAGTTATTACAACGTGCAAAAGAACGTAATGTATTCGGTACAAAAATGCGTTCAAATATTCTTGAAGCAAATCAAGAAGCTATTGCTAAAGTTGTAGAACAACAATTTGAAATTGGTAAACAAATTATCGAAGCAGGATTAGTTCCAATTATCGAACCAGAAGTGAACATTAATGCTAAAGATAAAGAAGAAATTGAAGATATCTTAAAAGAAGAAATCGCGAAAGAATTAGATAAATTAAACGACGATCAATACGTTATGTTGAAATTAACAATTCCAACAAAACCAAACCAATATAAATCATTAATCGAACACCCTAACGTTGTTCGTGTCGTTGCATTATCAGGTGGTTATTCAAGAGAAAAAGCAAATGAATTACTTAAAGAAAATGACGGACTTATCGCAAGTTTCTCACGTGCATTAGTAACTGACCTATTCGCTGGACAATCAGCAGAAGAATTTAATAGCGGATTACAAGACGCAGTAGATTCTATCTATGACGCATCAGTAAATAAAAATTAATAACAAAACAAAAGGCTTGGACAATTTATTAGTGTCCGAGCCTTTTTATATTGGGGTTAAATAAAATTTCCAATCTTATGTTAAATGTGTTTCATTGAGCTGACTTAATTCAGAAATAATTTTTCTGCTATCTGTATTTAATTGTTTAACAAATACTGTATTGTTTTTATCTTCGAATTTTTTTACCATTGAATCGATTGCATTGACTGCTGAGTCATCCCATAAATGTGCGTGTGTAAAGTCTAATTCAATCTGACTATTTTCAATAGAAAAGTCTAACTGATTCATCATTGAATCTATTGAAACAAAGAATATTTGTCCTGTGAATGCATATTTATAAAAATGATTTTCTATTGTTTGATGAACATGAACATTTGATATTTTAGTAGCAAAGAATAAAGAACTAAATATGACGCCGACAATAACGCCTATAGCTAAGTTATGTGTAAACAACACGATGACCACTGTCAAAATCATAACGACAGCATCTGTTCTTGGCGCTTGCTTAACGTACTTAAATGATTTCCAATCAAATGTACTAATAGATACCATAACCATAATACCCGCTAAAATCGGCATAGGAATTTGTACAACTACATCTCCTAATAATAGGATGAGAATGATTAAGAAAACACCCGCTGTAAATGTTGATAATCTACTTGTTGCACCTGATTTTACATTGATGACAGATTGACCAATCATAGCACAGCCTCCCATTCCTCCAAATAGACCTGTGATGATATTGGCAATACCTTGACCTCTGGATTCTTTATTTTTATTACTATGAGAATCTGTTGCTTCATCGACAATTTTAGCAGTTAATAAACTTTCTACTAATCCTACAATTGCCATTGATAAAGAATACGGCAAAATGATGGCTAATGTTTCTAAGTTAAAAGGAACTTGTGGTATTAAGAAATTCGGAAATGCTCTTGTTATCGTACCTAAATCGCCAACTGTTCTTACATTAGAACCTGTTACCATATATAGCGTTGTTAATAAAATAATTGCGATGAGCGGTGCAGGAATGGCTTTGAAATATTTTGGTACAATATAAACAATGAGTAATGTAATAGCTATATAAATATATGTACTTATTGAAATACCGAATATATGCTCAAGTTGAGACATAAAAATCATAATCGCTAAAGCATTTACAAATCCAATCATGACTGACCTTGGTATAAACTTCATGAGTCTACCAATTTTGAGAATTCCTAATAATAACTGTATAATACCCATGAGTATCGTTGCTGCAAATAAATAATCGACACCGTGTTCTCTTACTAAAGGTGTTACAATAAGCGCAACAGCTCCTGCAGCTCCAGATATCATAGCAGGTCTACCGCCTACTATTGAAGTTGTCGTAGCAATAATAAAAGCAGCGTACAATCCTACCATTGGATCTACTCCTGCAATTATAGAAAATGCAATGGCTTCAGGAATAAGTGTTAGCGTTACAACAATACCAGCTAGTAAATTTTTCCCTGGATTAGAAAGCCATTCTTCTATATAAGTTTTAAACATTATACATACTCCTATTTTATATATTTTCAATAGTGCTATTATAAACAAAAGAGTTTCATATGTATACATTTATGAAACTATTGAGGTGAAATTTATGAATTATGGCTATATTAGACCAATCGAATTATATGATACAGTCGCTGAACAACATTCAAAGTTAAGCAAATTTTCGTTAACAATTATTGAAGAATCTCATGTACAAACTGAAATTAGAAAAGAATTAAATACATTATTTTATAGTAAATTACAAAGCGGGGATAAATTATACATAACTGATTTATGTATTCTTGCAGATACTTCATACCAATTAGAAGAACTCATTACAATTGCCCAGGAAATCAATGTGGACATTCATATTGTTAATGCTCAAATAACAATTAGTCAGCATGAGCAAATGAATTTTAACAAATTTTTAAGTCTACTTAATCAGTTTCAAAGCGATATGATTAAATTCAGAACTAAGTCAGGTATCGCAAAAGCCAAAACAGCAGGTAAGACTATCGGAAGACCAAAACGAAACGATCTTAATTTAAAAAATGCCATCGAAATGTACCATTCTAAGAAATATACTTTAGAAGAAATTAAAGAAGCGACCAACATTAGCAGAGCAACATTATATAGACACTTAAATAAATAACAATTAGAGACAGAATTCTGGGAAATGTCCCTTAGACATGCTGTTAGAGACACAATTCAGAATAATGTCCCTTAGAAAACCCCTCTCTTATTACCATTATTCAGAATTATGGTAGTTACAGCGTTCTTATTACCACTTTTCAGAATTATGGTAGTTAGCGCGTACCCATATAACAACTAAAGGCTGAGACAATTTCTGTCTCAGCCTTCTTACTTCTCCTATTATTTCACAACGCCTGCGTCTTTAGGGTGGACGCCGTGTTTATAGTAATCTATTTCTTCTGGTTCTAATGGTTTTTTACCACGAATGATGTCTGCTGCTTTTTCCGCTAACATCAACACCGGTGCGTGGATATTACCATTTGTTGTGCGTGGCATTGCTGATGCATCGACTACTCTCAAGTTCTCCATACCGTGTACTTTCATTGTTAATGGGTCAACTACAGCCATAGGATCTGATGCTGGTCCCATTTTTGCACTACATGATGGGTGAAGTGCTGTTTCTGCATCTTTTTTAACCCACTCTAAAATTTCTTCATCTGTTTGTACTGAAGGTCCTGGAGATATTTCTCCATCGTTATATGGTGCTAAAGCTGGTTGTTTCAAGATGTTTCTTGCAACTCTAATTGCTTCTATCCATTCTTGTTCGTCTTCTTTTGTAGATAAGTAATTAAAGACAAATTTAGGTTTTTCAAATGGATCTTTAGATTTAATCTTCAAGCTACCTCTAGAGTTAGAATACATTGGTCCGATATGTACTTGGAAACCATGTTTTGTATCTGCTTTTTGTCCATCATAACGTACTGCTAATGGTAAGAAGTGGAACATTAAGTTTGGATAATCAACTTTATCATTAGATCTTACAAATCCGCCACCTTCAAAGTGGTTACTTGCTGCTGGTCCTTTTCTACCGAAGATCCATTGTAATCCGATAAAAGGCATTTTAAATTTATTTAAACTTGGTTGCTCAGATACTGGTTTAGAAGATGCATGTTGTACATATACTTCTAAGTGGTCTTCAAAGTTTTCACCTACACCTGGCAAGTGTACACGTGTCTCTATACCTAATGAATTTAAATGTTCAGAGTCACCAATTCCAGAAAGTTGAAGTAATTGTGGAGTATTGAACGCACCACCTGATAGAATAACTTCTCCTGCAGCAACTGTATGTGTCTTACCATTTTTCTTGAATGTTACACCCGTTGCTCGTCTACCTTCATAATTGATTTCTGTAACAAAAGCTCTTGTTTGAACAGTTAAATTCTTACGTTTCATAGCTGGTCTTAAATAAGCAATTGATGCTGAAACACGTCGACCATTATGAATTTGGCTATCAAATGGTCCAAACCCTTCTTGTCTAAATCCATTTACATCAGGTGTCTTATTGTATCCAGCTTGAACGCCCGCTTCAAAGAAAGCTTGGAATAATGGATTTGTTGCTGGTCCTCTTCTTAATTTAATCGGACCATTATGACCACGATATTGATCTGATTTATCTGCTCCAAAAGTTTTTTCTAATCGTTTAAAGTATGGTAAACAATTCGCAAACTTCCATGTTTCCATGCCTTCAGGTTCTCCCCAACCTTCATAGTCCATTGGGTTTCCTCGTTGATAAATCATACCATTGATTGAACTTGAACCACCAAGTACTTTACCTCTTGTATGTGCTACTTTTCTACCGCCCATATGAGGTTCGCCATCTGTTTCATATTTCCAGTCATAGAAACGATTACCCGATGGATACATTAGTGCTGCTGGCATTTGAATTAATAAATCCCATGGATAGTCACTTCTACCCGCTTCTAATACTAATACGGTCTTATCTTTATCTTCACTTAAACGATTACCTAATACAGATCCGGCACTTCCGCCTCCAATAATTATATAATCATAAGATTGCTTCATCTCAAAATCCTCCTATATACTCGTTCTTCTTTGTTGTATTTATTTACTAAACCAATTCACTGGCTCAGGTTGAATATTTGTATAAATATGTTTAGAAATTAAATATTCTTCTAATCCTTCTTTACCTAACTCTCTACCAATACCAGATTGTTTATATCCACCCCATGGTGCTTGTGCAAAATATGGATGGAAGTCATTAATCCAAACTGTACCCATTTTCAATTTATTAGCCACACGATTAGCTTTAGCGATATCTTGTGTAAATACGCCGCCTGCGAGTCCATAAATAGAATCATTCGCTAATTCAATCGCTTCTTGTTCATTAGAGAATCCTTCAATTGTTACGACAGGTCCAAATACTTCTTCTTGTACAATTCTCATAGATGTATCACAGTTTGTAATGACAGTTGGTTCAAAGAAGAAACCATCTTGTAAGTCTGCTCTGTCTGGTCGTTTACCACCAGCAGCAATTGTCGTACCTTCTTCTTTCGCAACTTCTATATATTTTTCAACTTTATCGCGATGTTCTCCAGAAATTAATGGTCCCATCTCAGTAGTTTCATCAAAACCATTACCGATTTTAATTTTATTAACACGTTCAACTAAAGCTTTTTCAAATTTATCTTTAATATCGTTATGGACGATAATTCGTGATCCAGCTGAACAAACTTGACCGGCATGGAAATAGCCACCATTTAATGCTTGATCAATCGCTAAATCAAAATCTGCGTCATCGAAAATAATATTCGGATTCTTGCCACCTAGTTCTAATGCAATATTCGTTACATTGTCTGCTGCACGTTTCATAATATGCTTACCTGTTTGAATACCACCTGTAAATGAAACGAGATCGACTTCTTTATGAGATGCTAATACTTCACCAACTTCAGAACCTTTACCTAGTACGAGGTTGATGACACCTTTAGGAAATCCAACTTGTTCCATTAATTCAAATACACGAATTGTTGTTAATGGCGTAATTTCACTTGGTTTCATAACTAACGAACAACCTGTTACAAGAGCAGGCGCTATTTTCCATGAAGCTTGAAGTAGCGGATAATTCCACGGCGTAATTTGAGTCACAACGCCTACAGGTTCTTTTACTAATTTACTTTCTGAATGAGGTATTGGGGAATCAATAATTTCACCACCATCATGTCCTGCTAAACCTGCAAAATACATAAATACATTATGAATATCATCCATATCTGCATATGATTCTTCTAATGTCTTACCAGTATCTAATGTTTCAAGTTCCGCTAGTTCTTCTTTATGTTCTTTAATTAAATCTGCAATGGCTCTAACTTTACGACTTCTATTCTCAGTCGTTTCACCTGACCATTCACCAGCTTCAAATGACTGTCTAGCTGCTAAAATTGCTTTTTCAGCATCTTCTTCTGTACCTTCAGCTACTGAAATCACAACTTCTTGATTATATGGATTCACAATGTCGCGAGTCGCTTTATTAGAAGCTTCTACCCACTCACCATTTATAAATTGACGTCTAGATAAATGCTCTATATATCCCATTCAAAATACCTCCGTTAACTTTGTTAAATTTTTATTTAACGAACTTTACAAATTTTATGTTAGCATAGAATTATGAAAGGCGTCAAATTTCCAAAGTTCATTTATGATTTGTTTTTAATAGGTATTTCAAATAGACAAGTAATGGAAAAGCAACTACAATGTAAAAGGATTCATGGTACAATTAAGGTAACTATTGGAGGTGTATGTAGTGGTACGTTCAGATAACTACAAAAAACAACTAGACCAAGCTAAAGACATCGTGATTAACGGTATTGGAGAAACGATGGATTTATATGGTATTAATAGAAGTGTCGGAAATTTATACGGGACGATGGTATTTGAAGGTAGTATGACACTAGATGAAATGCGTGAACAACTTCAAATGAGCAAACCAAGCATGAGTGCTGGTGTTAAGAAACTACAAGAATTTGATATCGTCAAACAACAATTTACAAGAGGAAGTAGAAAACAACATTTCATCGCTGAAAAAGACTTCTTTATCTTCTTTAATAACTTTTTCTCAAGAAAATGGGATCGAGAAATTTCTATTAATATGGATTCTGTTAAAGACGCAGAAATCTTGCTACAAAAAATCATAGATGCAGATGATGTCGATGAAGAAACTAAAGAAGAAGCAATCACCATTCATACACAATTAGAAGAATCAAAAGTATATTATGAATGGTTAGCAAATATCAGTAACGCTATTAAAACTGGAGAGATATATAAATATTTCCCAATACCAAGTCAAGAAGACAAATAAGTAAAAGCGCGAGGTAGCAATGCATACCCCGCGCTTTTGTTATTTTTAGTTGGTACCAGTATTTGCACTTTTGACCAGAACTGCTAATAACGGGAGTCATATTTACAAAACTCGTAAAAATTGTAAATACTGACGCTCTTATGAACACTTCTCATCAAACTTGTTCGTAACGACATCCTTAAGAACACTTCTCACCAAACTTGTTCATAACCACAATACCACAATACAAAAAGCTCACAACACTAGCTAGCGTTGTGAGCTTATTCATTATAAATATTGATTTTCTTTTAAGTATGCAACGATTTTCTCTACAGATTCTTCTACACTTTCGTTTTCTGTATCGATGACTATTTCAGGGTTTGATGGTTCTTCATATGGTGCATTAATGCCAGTGAATTCTTTGATTTCACCGCTTCTTGCTTTCTTATACAGTCCTTTTGGATCTCTTGATTCACACTCGTCTAAACTACATTTAGTGAAAACTTCGATGAATTCACCGTCTTCAAGTATATCTCTAACCGTATTACGGTCTTCTTCATATGGTGAGATGAATGCTGTCATTGTGACTACACCAGCATCTACCATTAATTTACCGACTTCACCGATACGACGGATATTTTCTTTTCGGTCTTCTGGACTGAATCCAAGGTTTTGGTTTAATCCATGACGAATGTTATCTCCATCTAAACGATATGAAGTGATATTTTGTTCAAATAATGCTTTTTCTAATGCTACAGATATTGTTGATTTACCTGATCCTGATAAACCAGTAAACCAAATCACAACACTTTTATGACCGTTACGTTCTTGTCTTTGTGCTTTTGTTACTTCAGAATCATGCCATGTAATATTTGTTGACGCGCTCATTATTCCACTCCTAAAGAAATTAATTTTGTCTTAAACCTTTAATTAATACATCTGCTACTTCTGGTCTTGAGAATTCTTTTGGTAATTGTTCACCGTTACGAAGTTTCTCTCTCACCTTTGTTCCACTTAAATGAACATGATTTGATTTGTCATGGGGACATGTCTTAGCTGTTGTCATGTTGTCACAAACTGTACAGAAGAATGCATGTTCAAATTTAAAGATTTGAATGCCAATTTCATCTTCATATTGTGAAATTAATTCTTGTGCGTCATATGTACCATAGTAGTCACCTACACCTGCATGGTCACGACCGACGATAAAGTGTGTACAGCCATAATTTTTACGTACTAATGCATGTAAAATGGCTTCACGTGGGCCAGCATATCTCATTGCTGCTGGATAAATCACAAGACGTGTTCTTTCTTCAGGGTAATAATGTTTCAATATAACTTGATAACTTTCCATTCTTATTTCAGCTGAAATATCATCAGACTTCGTTTCACCAACTAAAGGATTTAATAATAATCCATCCACTGATTCAAGTGCTATTTTTTGAATATATTCATGCGCACGATGAACTGGGTTTCTCGTTTGGAAACCTACAACTGTTTTCCATCCTAATTCTTTAAATAATTCACGTGTTTCACTTGGATCTAAATGGAAATCACTAAATTCATCATGTTTTGGTCGATCAACTAATTGAATTGGACCAGCTAAATAAACGTTGCCTTTTTCATATACACGTTTCACACCTGGGTGATCCACATCTGTTGTTCCGTACACATTTTGAGCTTCTTTAGCTTTATCATACGTATATTTCTCTTCAAGTTTTAACACACCATATAAATGATTATCTTCTCCATATAAAGCGATGTCTGAACCTATTTCATAGTTGTTTGCTTCTTCTTCAGTAACCGGTAATGTAATTGGAATACTCCATACAAGTCCGTTTTCTAGACGTAGATTTTCAACGACACTGATATAATCTTTCTCACCTAAAAATCCTGTCAGTGGACTGAAACCACCAATTGCGATTAATTCTAAATCTGATAGACTCCAAGGATTTAATGTTAATTTAGGATATGATTGTGCCGCTTCAATAAGTTCTGCTCTTTCTTGACCTGTTACTTGGCGATTAATTAATTCTCCACCATGAGCTTCGATTGTTTCTTTAGTCTTTTGAGTTGCTGATACCATCAATATTCACTCCTATTAATTAATTTGATCTACTTCTTTTGATTTTTGATTTTGAATATTAAAAGGAAATTTATTATGTTGGTAAAGTGTGAATAGTACTAAACCTAACCAAGCAAGGATAATAACACCTTTTATAATATTGACTGTTGCTTCACTGCTAATTAAAGTACCTAATAACACGCTACTATTTGTAAATATGATCAGACCGCCGACAAGTACCGCTAAAACATACACTGGTAAAGTCTTCACTAACCATGCTGAGAACGGTGCTGCTACGACGCCACCAAATGCTAACGCAACGACAAGTAAAATGTTTATTTGACTCCAACCTAAGAAGATAATAAATCCTAATGAAGTTGAAATTGTCACAAAGAACTCACTCGCTGAAACTGTTCCGATAACATATCTTGGTTCAATTTTATTTCTTGATAGTAATAATGGCGTGTTAACTGGACCCCAGCCACCACCACCAATTGCATCTAAGAATCCTGCAATTGCACCTTGTGGAACAAGTAATAAAGCTGAAAATCTTCCATCTTTCACTTGTTGGTTTTGCTGTTTTTTAAATACAAATTGATAAATAATATATATCCCCATCGACAATAAGAATAATGCGATGAATGGTTTAATAAAATCACTGTGCAAGTTACTCAATACACCTGCACCGATAAATCCAGTTATCGCGCCTGGTAAAGCAAGCTTTAGAATGATGGACTTATCAACATTTTTAAACTTTAAATGTGAAAGTCCTGATGCTGCTGTTGTTGCCACTTCTGAAAAATGAATGGTTGCAGATGCGATTGCTGGTGCCACTCCAAAAGTTAATAGTAATGATGAAGAGGTTGCACCAAATCCCATCCCAAGAGAACCGTCTATAAGTTGTGCTAAAAAACCTACTAATGCAAATATCGTTAACTTTCGCATACGCTACTCCTCTCTGGCTTTCTATTTAAGTTGTCGTTTCAACCAATTGATGAATTTATTTTGCTCAATCGTATCGAAATATTGATGAGACAAAATATTCTCTAATAATTGGTTTTTTTCTGTTTGATCTATTTCTAGTGATTTAATGATTGTGCGACATTCATATAAAAAATCTACATATTCTGTATAATCTACTGAATATTGTTGATCTAAATCTTTCAAAATATTACGCACTAACTTTGGGCTTGCACCATTTGATGTGACGCTTATCTGCAACTTACCTCTATTTAATGTCCCAGGAAATATCACATTGCCATCTTGTGCATCACCGACCATGTTGATTAGACAATGTTTAGGGGCATTATCTTTAATGACATCGGTTATTTCTGGTGAGTTCGTGGCATTTATAATAAAATCAACATGTTCTATATCAGATATTTCAAAGTCCTTTTTGTGCCATTTCAATTTCCTTTCAATTTCATACTGCTTTAAATTGTCTGTAAGTTCTGGTGAAATAACATGAATTAACGCTTCACTATTTATCAGTGCGTTCACTCTACGTTCAGCAATTTTACCGCCACCAATAACTTTGACGATTTTATCTTGTAAATCTAAATTGATTGGAATGTATGCCACAATAAATCATCCTTTAATCTGATATTTAAACTGTTTGAGTCGTTAGTGTTTCTAACACGCGATCTTTCAATGCTTCTTGTATGGATGGATGATGACCTAAATGTTCGCATACGATGATGTCGCTTTTCGTATTATGCTCCGCTGCTGTTTGCTCTATATGACGCTCCAAGACACCTGTAAACCAAAGATATGGCGCAATGAATACTTGTGAATATTCTTCATGTAATGCATCTTGTAAAGCTTCTTCAAATGATGGCTCACAGGCAGCTAAGTAACACACTTCTACATTTTTAAATGCTGTCGTTTCGTATAAGGAATGACCTATAGCTGTTATATCTATCTTCGTTTGCGGATTGTAACTGCCTCTTCCAACAACAAGTAATTTAGCATCTTCTTGAATCGCAACTTTCGTTTCTTCAATACGTTCTTTAAGAATGGCTGTTAATCTTGGTTGAACACCTAAAGGCTCTCCATAAGTAAATGTTATTTCTGGATATTGTGTCTTAATTTCATCTATCTCTTTCGGTATATCTTTAAAATAGTGACCTGCACTTAGTAACAATACGGGTATAACGGATATCTCGGTTGCACCTTTTGCTATAAGCTTTTCGACGCCTTGCTGAATATCTGGTTGTGCTAATTCTAAGAAACAAATTTCTTGTAACGGTATATCAATAGACTGTTTCACTGATTCTATAAAAGAAATTGCCTCATCTGTCGCTTCTTTAATTCTGCTACCGTGACTGACATATAACACGGCTATCATTGTATCCCTCCAGTATTATTAAATAAGTTGTGGAACGTTCTGTTCTGATGCCACTTCTTCAAACCAGCTCATGCGTTCTCTTAGTTTGACGACTTCTCCAATAACAATCATTGCAGGGTTTGTAATTTGATGTGATTTCTCTACGATGTCTTCTAAAGTCCCTGTCACTGTGACTTGTTTCTGTGAAGTTCCACAATGAATTAATGCTACTGGTGTTTGAATATCTTTACCGTGTTTCACTAATAATTTTTGAATGTCAGGCAACTTCTTTACACCCATATAAATACAAAGTGTTTCTGGTCCTAGTGCTAAGTGTTTCCAATATTCATCTTCATCAACACTGTCTTTCATAACACCTGTTATAAAGGCAACAGATGAACTATAATCTCTATGTGTCACTGGAATACCAGCATAAGCTGGTGCTGCAACACCAGCTGTAATACCTGGAACTACTTCGAACGGAATATCATAGTTCTTTAATGTTTCTGCTTCCTCGCCACCACGACCAAAGATAAATGGATCGCCACCTTTAAGTCTTGTTACGGTGTAACCTTCTAGAGAAAGTTTTACGAGCAATTCATTAATTTCATCTTGAGTCAAAGAATGTTTATTCGGACTTTTACCGCAATAAATCATTCTCGTGTCTTCAGTTGCATAATCTAATAATGCTTTATTGACGAGTCGATCATATAATATGACATTAGACTGTTTAATGGCTTTAATACCTTTAACCGTTATTAAATCTGGATCGCCCGGTCCAGCACCAACCAAGAATACTTTCCCCATTCTTACACCCCATTTTCTGATTAACTATGGAAGTCTTGCCCTGATTGCACTTCTTTAATTATGCCTTTACGGATAACAAAGTCTCCAAAGTGTTCTCCATCATTTTTTTCTTTACCGTATTGAATCAGAATTGGTTTTAAGCTTTCTAAAATCTCATCTTCACCAATATTTTCTTTAAATAATTTATTTAAACGATTTCCAGTGAATCCGCCACCAAGGTACATATTATATTTACCTGGCGCTTTACCGATAAATGCAATTTCAGCTAATGCTGGTCTTGCACATCCATTTGGACAACCTGTCATTCGAATCGTAATTTCTTCTTCATTTAAACCTGCTTCATCTAAAAGTCCTTCAATTTTATTGATCAGTGTTGGAAGGTAACGTTCTGATTCAGCCATCGCTAAACCACACGTTGGAAATGCAACACATGCCATTGAATTTCTTCTAAGTCCTGTATAATGTTCACCGTCTGTTATGCCATATTGATCTATAATTTTTTGAATTTGTTGTTTTTTACTTTTGGCAACATTGGCAATAATTAAGTTCTGGTTAGGTGTTAGACGGAAGTCACCTGTATGAATTTCAGCTATTTCTCTCAGTGCTGTCTTCAATTTGTAATCAGAAGTATCTTTGACACGTCCATTTTGAATAAATAATGTGAAGTGCCATTTTCCGCTTCCTTCAGTCCAACCGTATCGGTCACCATTATGTTTAAATTCAAATGGTTTCGCCTCTTCAATTTCCCAACCTAAACGTTTATTCAATTCTTCACGAATAAAATCAACACCAACACGATCAACAGTATATTTAAATCGTGCATTCTTTCTGTTTTCTCTATTACCATAATCACGTTGGATAGTTAAAATCTTCTCACAAACATCTACCGCTTCTTCTTTAGGGAAGTAGCCTAATAGACGTCCTACTTGAGGGTATGTCTTCGTATCACCATGTGTCATACCCATACCGCCACCGACCGTTACATTAAATCCGACTAATTGATCATCTTCAATAACTGCAATCAATCCGATATCTTGTGAATAAACATCAATATCATTTGATGGTGGTACAGCGATACCGATTTTGAATTTTCTTGGTAAGTATGTCTTACCGTACATTGGTTCTACTTCTTCTTTCGTATCGACTATTTTTTCATCGTCTAACCAAATCTCGTGATATGCACCTGTTTGAGGTGATAAGTGATCACTTATTTTTGTAGCAAGTGTATCTACTTCTTTGTGCACGCCTGATTGATATGGATTTGGATTACACATGACGTTTCTGTTAACGTCACCACATGCTGCTAATGAATCCATGACAGCATGGTTGATACTTTGCATTGAACTTTTTAAGTTTCTTTTTAAGATGCCATGGAATTGAAACGCTTGTCTTGTTGTCAGTTTGATTGTGTTGTTAGCGTATTCTGTTGAAATATCATCCATCGCAATCCATTGATCAGCAGTAGCCGTACCACCTGGAACTCTTACTCTAATCATGAAACTATATGCTGGTTCTAACTTTTGTTTACGACGCTCATCACGAATATCCCTATCATCTTGCATATAGCTACCGTGGAATTTAAGTAATTTTGTATCGTCTTCAGCTATTGCACCAGTTATTTCATCTGCTAAACCTTCTTTAATTGTTCCTCTTAAATAATTACTTCTATTCTTAATGTGTTCCATTTCATCTAATTTGTCGGATAAATTAGTTTGAGTGCTCACAATATTGCCCCCTCTTAATAAATATCTCTTTGATATCTTCTCTCTTTTTTCAATTCAGTTAAAAATGCTTCTGCTTCTTCTTCGTTATAATGTCCTTCTTTTTGAATGACATTTAAAATGGATTGATGCACATCTTTAGCCATATGTTTTTCATCTCCACATACATAGATAGCTGCACCTTCTTGAATCCATTGATAAAATTCTTTACTGTTTTCTTCAATTCTGTGTTGTACATATACTTTTTCTTCTGAATCTCTCGAGAACGCGACACTTAATTTATCAAGCACGCCATCTTTCAACCAACCTTGCCATTCTGTTTGGTATAAAAAGTCTGTCGTAAAGTGTTGTTCGCCGAAGAATAACCAAGCTTTATTAGTAAGCTCTAATTCTTCTTTTTCTTGAATATATGATCTAAATGGTGCAACACCTGTACCTGGACCAATCATAATGACTGGCGTTTCACTTGTTTTAGGGAACTTAAAGTTCGGATTCTTCTTCAAGTAAATTGGTACTGTATCACCAGGTTGTAGTCGTTCTGCAAATTGTACTGAGCAAACACCTTTTCTATCTCTATCATGAGAATGGTAACGAACTGCTCCAATCGTTAAATGTACTTCATCAGGTGCTGCTTGATGACTACTTGCGATTGAATATTCACGAGCTGGCAATTTTCTCAATATTTGATGCAAAGCATCTGGTTGTAAATCTTCAGGTGGAAAATCGTTTAATAAATCTATAAAATCACGACCTTCAACGTATCCATAAATCCATCTATCTTTTTTAACTTTTTCAGATAACACGCCATTACCAAAGATATTCGCAGCTTTTGTGACGATTGGTTTAGTTAATTTTGTAATTTCGAAATGATTAGTTAATGCATCGCGTAAAGTTAATGTATCGCCTGAATCATTAATTGGTACGATTTCTTCTGGGTCCCAAACAAGTGTTTCAATTAACTCTGATACAATTTCAGGATCATTTTTCGGGAATATGCCGATACAATCACCTGGTTCAAATGAATCATTGAAACCTTCTAAAGAAAGTTCGATATGTCTAACTTCTTTATTTGAACCTCTACCGTTCAAGTTAATGTTTTCTAAAATTTCTGCTTCGTATGGATTAGAGCGTGAATACGTTTGAGTAGCTGATAAATCTTCAGCATCTAATTTAACGGGTTCTTCTGCTGTTTGACCTGATACTTGGCCGATTGAATTTAAAATGTCTTCCATCCATTTTTCAGCAGGTTCATCAAAGTCTAAATCACAATCTACTCTTGGATGTATTCTCTCTGCACCTAACTCTTCTAATCTCTTATCAAAATCTTTACCAGTCTGACAGAAGAATTCATACGATTCGTCTCCTAGTGCTAACACTGAGAATCTCACATCATTCAACTTAGGTGCCTTACGACTATGTAAAAACTCATGGAACGTAATTGCGTTATCTGGTGGATCTCCTTCTCCATGAGTCGCTGTGATAATAAATAAATCTTCTACTTTCTTTAAATCTTTAGTCTTAAAATCTTCCATACATGCAAGATTGACATTGAATGATTTTTCTTTTAATTTACTTTCTAACGTTTCAGCTAAACCTTGAGCATTACCTGTTTCAGAACCAAACAATACTGTAATATCTCTCTTCTTAAACTTAGGTTCACCGCTCACTGCTGTAGATTGCTCAACTACAGGTGCACTTGCTTGATCACCTTGTACGACTGACGCCGATAAGTAACCACTCAACCAAATCTTTTGTTCATTTGTAAGTGTTGCAAATACTTGATTTAACTTTTCTGACTGCTCTTGATTAAAAGGGCTATTTGTTACTGATAATTCCAAAGATGTCACCTCATCCTGTCCAATTATTTAAGTTTTAAATACTATTCTTATGGGAATAGTCTGATTTATGCTAAAAAAGATTAATAAATCTCTTAATTAGATTACTTAGGTTTATTATTTACTGTATGCAAACCACATTCAGTTTTGTTGAAATTCGTCCATCTTCCTTCACGTGAATCACCTGACGAAGATACTTGAGCTGTACAAGGAATACATCCAATACTTGGATAATTAAAGTCATGAAGTTCATTGTAGGTTAAATCGTGGCGTTCGATATATGCCCATACATCGTCCCAAGTCCAATAAATTAAAGGACAAACTTTTATAGATTTAAATCTTTCATCTTTATTAATAAAATCGGTATTTTGTCTACTTGGAGATTGTTCTCTTCTTAATCCTGAGACCCAAGCAGTAGCGCCCGATAATACTTCTTCTAACGGTTTAATCTTTCTGATATAACAACATTGATTCGGGTCACTTGTCCATAGTGCCGGTTCATATTGATCTGCTTGTTGCTCTAGCGTTAAATCTGGCTTTTTAAGTTCAATATTTAATGTTGGATATCTTTCTTTCACACGGTCAATCAAATCGTAAGTTTCTTGAAAATGTAAGTCAGTATCTAAGAATACAATTTTGGCATCTGGTTTAACTTTTGATATTAAATCTATCAAAATCATACCCTCTGCCCCAAAACTACATGAATATACGATAGAATCTCCATAATGTTCATACGCCCATTTAATTATTTGATATGCACCTTTAGTTTCATCGTCAATATCAATATCTTTAAAAGGATCAGTGTCAAAACGTTCATATGTTAACACTTCGGTCATGATATATAACGTCCTCCTTATGCTTATTTCTACAAGCTTTTTAAGTTTAAAATCAATGTTTTTATTAGAAATTATTTTAAACAGATAAGTTTACTAAGAAATAATAAATTATGTTGATTAGCATACCCGATACAGCATATGATGTCAACTGTTCTTTTTAAATTTTCAGTCAATTTAATGAAGAAATTATTCATTCAAAATGATAGTTGTTGCGAACACTTCAGTGTTAGATTGTTTTAAAAAATTAAGATATAAAAATTTCCAACAAAATCATGAGATTTTGTTGGAATTTTCTTTATAAGTTATCGTCTTCTTTTTCTGCTCGTACTTGAACGATTCTTAATGATCGTCGTTCAACTGCTTTTAATTTTTCAGCTCGTTCTTCTAATTTAATTCGATCTCCGCCTAGTGTCCGGATAAATGAAACCATCATCATCACAAATATAACAGTTAGAGGCACACTCGCTAATATGGATGCCGTCTTCAAGACGTCTAAGGCTCGTTCTCCACCTACTAACATTAATGAAAATGGTAATAAGCATAATGCAAACGCCCAGAATAAACGATTTGCTTTTAATGGTTCGTCTATGACTTCTTGTTGAGTTGCTGCTGCTAATATATATGATCCTGAATCAAATGTTGTTGCTAAGTATAAGAATGCTGAGATTAAGAATAGGACAATCATTACTTTTGGAAATGGTAATTGATGCATCACTTCTATTATAGTGGCTTCAGCGCTATGTTGATTCAAGTATTGAATGACATCAAATTGTCCTGAAATTTGTAAGAACACTGCATAGTTACCAAAGATACCAAAGAATAATACACATCCTAAAGTTCCATAAATAATTGTACCTAATACGACTTCTTTTAACGTACGACCTTTGGAAATTCTGGCAATAAATAAGCCAATAAATGGTGCATATACTAACCACCAAGACCAATAGAATATCGTCCAATCTTGTGGGAAGTTTGTTTCTTTTCTATCACCAATACCTCCAAATGGTTCTAACCATGTTGCCATTCTAAAGAAATTCTTCAACATATTTCCTAATCCTGATACAGTCGTTTCCATAATAAATATCGTTGGTCCAACAATCAGTACGATTCCTAAAATTAAGAATGTTAGCCAAACGTTAATATCGCTTAATTTTTGTATACCTTTTTTCAAGCCTGTATAAGAACTAAATGCAAAGATGACCGTAATGATGAGTAAGATAATACTTCTCATAACCATATTTTCACCGTCAAGTCCTGTGAGTCGCTCTATCCCTGCAGAAATCATTGGCACACCTAGTGCTAATGATGTCGCCGCACCTCCTAACAATCCAAAAATAAATAAAATATCTACAATTTTACCGAGTAATTTATCTGTTTGACCTTTTAAAATTGGTCTACATGCTTGGCTGATTTTATAGATTGGTTTCTTCTTAACAAATACTAAATAACCAATTGGCAAAGCAGGTAACACATAAATCGCCCAAGCTATTGGCCCCCAATGAAACATGCCATACATCGTTGCATATTCGAGTGCCTCATCCGTCATACTACCTGCACCATAAGGCGGCACTTGATAATAGTATGCCCATTCGATGACACCCCAGTATAAAATGTCTGAACCGATCCCCGCACAAAACAGCATCGAAATCCAACTAAAATTATTAAATTCAGGTTTATCACTTGCTTTACCTAAAGTGACATTCCCGTATTTCCCAAACGCTATGTATAATACAAATGCAAAAACAATCAATCCAAGTAATAGATACCATGCACCTAATGAATCCGAAATAATATCATTGATACTTGTGATGACTTCTTGACTAGCTTTAGGGAATACCATCATCGGTATAACAGCGATAAGTAATACTGCAACCGTCCCATAAAATGTCCACCAGTCCATTACTTTATGTTTCTTCACTTCTGAACACTCCTCGTTGTCGATTAATGTACATCGTTAAATAATCATTTTTAATGAACACGATGATTTAAATCACAATGAAGACGATATAGAAGTTTTAATAAAAATGCAAATTACATACAATGAAAAGCATCATTACTTATGAATAAATATATATAAACCTCATTTTATAATCATTATAAATATTGCTATAACGGTTGTGTTAAGTTAAAATTTAACGAACGTAACGAATCTAACGTTCTTTTATTATGTATTTTTATACATGTTTTACGAATATAAATTTATATAAAAAAGAAGGAAATATGACATGAATTTTGCCATATCTCCTTCTATATCTCATTAAATATAAGTGGTCATTAAATAAAGTACTGGTAACATAATCGCACTGAGTACAGCTGTTAAAATCATACCAATTGTGCTAAACGCACCTGCTTCAATATTAGATTCCAAAGCTTTTGCTGTACCAAACGCATGTGAAGCATTACCATACGTTAAACCTTTTGCTAAATCACTTGTAAACTTCGCTTTACTAATATAAAAATTACCTAAAATACTACCAATTAAACCTGTCGCTATAATAAACATAACTGTTATCGTATCTGTTCCACCCATTTGGTGAGACACTTCAATACCTACTGCTGCTGTCATCGATCTAGGTAAAATTGTGACAATCGTTGAACTTGGATATCCCATTAAAAAGAGAACTCCATAAATAAGAACAAAGTTAACCATGATACCAGCTAATACACTTGAAATAATAATTTTGAAGTTCGCGACAATCAACTTTCTATATTTATATAACGGATACGCTAAACTCACAACTGAACAGTCTAAAAATTGATGAATCCATGAACCGCCTACCATGTAGTCTTTGTAATTCATACCTAATACTAATAAAATAGTGACAATCATAATTGAAGCAATCAGTGCAGGGTTGAGTATAGGATGTTTGTATTTAATTTGTAGTTTCTTAGCGATGATAAAACAAGCTAATGTTAAAAGTACCATCAATAAAGATTGTATAATCATGATGCATTCTCCTTATCCGTTTTATTAATATTTAAAAACTTCTCACAAACATAACCAGATGACAGTGCTACCAAACTTGTACTCACTATGAGTAACACGACCATAATGATATAACCTGGTCCAATCTGATCTGCAATATCCATAATGCCTACGATGGAAGGCACGAAAAATAAAATCATAACATTAATTAATTTATTAGCACCGACTTCTATCCATCGTTCAGGTAAAATACCTGTTAGAAGTAATAAAAATAATAATGCTAGTCCAACAATACTACCTGCAATTGGTATATGTAATATTTCTTGAAGCCATTTACCAATTTGAGTAATCATATATATGAGAGATACTTGAAATAGTATCTTTATAAACAATTTAATCATATGCGCTCATCCTTTTAATAAGACGTTATAGACAATATTATAGGACGGTTCAAAGTATTAATAAAATACATATTATCGATTTAACATATTCCACTTCGGAATAGTTTGATTATATTTTATTGTTCAAAGCAAAAAACAGGCTAGAACATTATGTTCCAGCCTGTTTCTTGATTAGTGATTCTTTTAGAAATAATATCCATTCTTTCGTAACTCTGTTAACATAGGCACCCTTTTTCCAAATTAATCCGAGATGCCAATATATCTTTTCACCTTCAAGTTCAATCATTGTCACATCATCACTCATTTGTTCAGCAATACTTTGTGGCACAATAGACAGACCAAGTCCTCTTTCTATCATATTGCTGATAAAGGTAAGCTGTGATATTTTAGCAACTGTCTTTGGATAGAAACCCTCTTTCCTGCAGTTCTCAATAATCATATCTCTTAAATAATAGTCATCGTGAAACAAGACAAATTCTTCATCTTTCAATTCTCTGATTGAAACTTGATGTCTCTTGGCAAGTTTATGTGACTTATTCACTACTAAAAACAATTCCTCTTTATAAAGTGACACGCTGTTATATTTAGATGAGTCTACTGGTAATGTCGTCACACCAATATCTACTTCATCTTTATTAATATAATGTTCTACCGCTTTACCGCCACCTTCAGTAACTTCGTATGTGACGTTAGAATATTTACCATGAAAATTCTCGAGACTATCTGTTATAAGATCCACTTTAATCATAGGCGACAAACCTAATCTAATATGTCCACGTTGCACTTCAAAGATATCATTCAGTTCGAGCGTCAAATGATCAAACAGCGTTAAGAATTCTACCGCTTTATCGTAAAATACTTCGCCAGTATCTGTTAGTTTAATGTGTTTTTGTGAACGATCAAAAAGCGTGACATCAAATTCGTTTTCAAGGTTTTTTACAGCTTTACTAATTGTAGATTGCGCTACAAATAAATGTTCTGCAGCTTGGGTCATACCACCATTTCTAACAATTTCCACAAAATATTTTAACTGTTTAAATTCCATTTGCTATACCTCATTTCATGGATTTCATGACAGACTTAAAGCGAACAAATAAATACGATAAGTATAATAATCGGAATGATATATCTCATTAAGAATTTCCATAATTTAAACCATTTTAAAGACAGTTGATTACCCATTTGGAATTCTCGTTTTACGATAGCTTGATCCATTCTAAACGAAATAAATATTGCGATTAGTAAACAGCCAATTGGTAATAATATGTTGCTCACTAAATAATCTGTTGCATCAAATATAGACTTTCCAAAAATCGAAACATCTGCAAGAACACCATATGATAGTGATGACGGAATACAAGCGATAAATGTCAATAAGCCTAATATCCATACTATTTTTGAACGCGATCTTTTGCCTTCTTTTTCGAAAGCTGAAATGATAATTTCAAATTGACTAAATGAAGAAGTCAATGTCGCAAATAAGAATAACAGTAAAAATAACGTTAAGAATACTGAACCAAATGCCATTTGACCAAATACATTAGGTAATACGATAAATAATAATCCAGGACCTTCAGTAGGTTCTAATGAGAATGCAAATACAACTGGGAATATCGCCATTCCTGCTAATATAGACACGATAATATTCATAATCGATACTGACATAGCTGACGTTGGTAAGCTTTCTTTTTTACTTAAATATGAACTATAAGTAACCATACATGAGAATCCAACAGCTAAAGCGAAGAATGACTGACCTAACGCATATAATACGCCTTCAGCTGAGAAATCTTTAAAGTTGAAACTAAAGAAGAAAGATAAACCTTCAGACGCACCTTCTAAAGTTACTGCTCTCACAACAAGAATAATAAAGAATATAAATAATAAAGGCATTAATACATTATTGGCACGTTCAATACCTTTTTTAATACCAAAGTTTAACACAACAACATTCATCAATATAAAGACAAACACACCGATTAATACAGTAAATGGTTCTCCTATAATTTGTTCAAAGACTTTACCGTAGTTTGTACCATCAGATATAAGATTGCCTGTTAATCCCAATGCTGTATAGATTGTAATCCAACCACCTACAACACTGTAAAAGGATAATAATAAGAAACATCCAATAACACCAAGTCTGCCCGTTATTCTCCATGGTGATTTAGGTGCTAGCGTATCATAGGCCGCAACAGCTTCTTTGTTTGTTGCACGTCCAATGATAAACTCCGAAATCAACATCGGTAATCCGATAAATAATGTAAATATAATAAATAACAATAAGAAGGCGCCACCACCGAATTGACCTGCAACATAAGGAAATTTCCATATTGCGCCAATACCGATTGCAGCACCTGCTGATGCCATAATAAATCCTATCTTAGATGACCATTGATCTCTTTGATTGACCATGTTATCACTCCATTCAGTTCTTCCTTAATTGAAGTATAACGTAAATTAATCATCTACACAGTAAGAATTTTTATGACATTTGTTCTACATCTGTAAATATACTGCCCATTTTTATAGCAGCATTATCCGAAAACATTAAATCTAAATTATCTTGAGATTCTTGCGCGTGTTCTTCAGAAGCTTTGTACATTTCATCTTCGTAAGCTGCTATCACATCTTCTAAATTGTCATGATTTTTAAATGCACGTGCTAATAAATACGCATCATATAATGCTGTATTAACACCTTCGCCAGCGAATGGGCTCATAACGTGAGCGGCATCACCTAACAATGTCACATTCGATTGTCGTTCCCATTTGAAACCAATTGGTAATTTATAAATTCTTCTAAATAAAGGTTGATCATCAGCGTATGAAATGTATTTTAAAAGCTCTTTATCCCAATCTTTAAAATCTTGTAATAAACGTGATTTTAGTTGGTCAGGTGACAAAGCTTTATACGTATCTAAATCTTTATAAGGCATGCGATAAGTGACATAAACTTTAATTGATCCATCACCGTTCAATTGCCCGAGTATAGCTTGATCACCGCCAAGCGCCATGATTTTACCATTCTTATTAAAAGTGACTTTAACTTTATGATTATCTAACGTTTCTATTGCTTTAAATTCATAATGGTAACGGATGTTTTCTGGATTAATTTCGTTAAGAATCATATCGCAAAGTTCACCACGATCAATCTCTGGTCTTCCGCCTTCACCTTCTGCATCATCTTCAAAATACAATGTGCCATCTGGTCCTAGAATTTTTGTATCTTCGCCTTCAAATCTTGCCATACTTTTAAATGTTTCAATAAGACCAGCTTCTTTAATCGGCAATTGTCCGGATTCTTCGTGAATGTCTAACGAACCACCTCTATTGCCATTAATATTGCGCTCACCTTTTTCAAATATCGTAAATGGAATCCCTTGTTTCTGTAATAACAAACCGAGCATTAAGCCACTAGGACCTCCACCTATAATTGCGACTTTATTATTTTTATTGCTTTTCAACATGTTTACCTTCTTTTTAGTTTTTATATAAGTTTTTTGCTTTTTCTTTTGTTTCATTTATAAATGATTCGAATTTCGCTTTTTTCTCATCATCTTCCATTGCTTCTCTTCCCGCTAACATAATTTCTTTAAATAAATCTCTAAGTTGATTTCGTGCATCTTCCATTGCTTTAATATCAACATTTTGGAATCCTTCTAATCGTTTCGTAAATTCATCTTGATCGATGTTTTCATTTAAAAATGTTTCGCCTTCATCTGTAATTGTATAAACTTTTTTATTACCATCTTTAGAAATTGATACAAAGTCTCTATCTTCTAACATTTGTAAAATTGGATAAACTGAACCTGGACTTGGTGCATAGAATCCTTTAAACCTTTCTTCTAAATCTTTAATGACTTGATAACCATGTTTCGGTTCTTCTTTTAACATTTTTAAAATAATCAATTGTAAGTTCCCTTTCTTAAAGAAACGATCTCTTCCCGGATGACCGCCAAAACCTTTACCAAAATCAAAGCCATCACGATTCATCATATGACCTCTGTGATTGTTAAATCTTCCCTCAAAATTTCTTCTAAACATATAATCACCTTTCTTCTTTTCGATATATCGGAATAAATTTTATCGACATCTTTTCACACCATATTTTTTACAATTTTATGTAATTTTCATGGAATTCCCTAATACTGAGAATGTTTCTCATATAATATAATTGAGATATATAGAAGGTAAATATTTTAAAGGAGGTCATTACATGATTACTAAAGAGCGTCATGTTGCTGATGTCGTAACAGATATTCCAAAGTCTGCTGATATTTTTCGTAAATACGGTATCGACTTTTGTTGTGGAGGTGATGTATCCATTGATGAAGCCGTGTCTAATAATAAAAAGGTCGATTTAGAAACATTGTTAAATCAACTCAATAGCATACCTGTCGATCAACAAAATGGTGGAATTGATATTAAATATTTAGATGCTTCATCACTTATTCAGTACATTCAATCTCGATATCACAAAGCTTTGAGAACTGAATTTCAAAACTTAACACCTTATGTTACAAAGTTGGCTAAAGTTCACGGTCCAAGTCATCCATATTTATTAGAACTAAAGGACTTATATACTAAATTGAAGTCTGCATTATTAGAACATATTGACGAAGAAGATCATCAGTCGTTCCCTAAACTTTTAGATGTATCAGCAGGTAAACAAGTTGATCAATTAAACGAAACGATTACATCTTTAGTTGATGAACATGATGAAGCTGGACAATTATTACGAGAAATACGTGCCATCACAAACGATTACCAACCACCTCTAGAAGCATGTGGTACTTGGAGACTTGTCTATCAACGTTTAGAACAATTAGAACGCGACACACATGAACATGTTCATTTAGAAAACCACGTATTATTTAAGAAATACAAACATCTACTTTAAAAACTTTTTAAAGGAATGATTCATTATAAAGAAAGAAGTAGGACATACATTTTTAGCAAAGTTAGGTAAGAAAAGATTAAGACCTTGTGGAAAAATTGCGACAGATTGGCTCATTAAAAAAGGGCATTTCACGAAAGATAAATATGTATTAGAAGTTGGATGCAATATGTGTACAAAAGCTATGCAAATTGCAAAAACTTACGGATGTAGAATTGAAGGTGTCGACTTAAATGCTAAAGCTCTAGAAAAAGGTATTAAAAATGTATCATCTGCAAACTTATCTCATTTAATTAATGTTCAAAAAGCTAATGCGATGAACTTACCATTTGAAGATGAACAATTTGATATAGTATTAAATGAAGCGATGCTTACAATGTTGCCAATTAAAGCGAAAGAACAAGCATTAAAAGAATATTATCGCGTCTTGAAACCAGGTGGCATCGTATTAACACATGATATCGCCATTATTAACGTTAAATCTAAAGATGAAATTATCCATCATTTAAGCGATGCCATTAACGTTAAAGTAACCCCACTACCAACAGCAGAATGGTATAAACTTTATCAAGATGCTGGTTTCAAACAAATAGAATCGCACATTGGTGCGTTAACACTTATGACACCAGCTGGTATGATACGAGACGAAGGTGTATTTGGTACACTTAAAATTAAAAAAAATGCCTTAAAAAAAGAAAATCGCTCTATGTTCTTTAATATGTTTAAGACAATGAAACGATATAAAAAAGATATGAATTATATTGTTCATGCTGTTAGGAAATAACCGTCTCAACAGATATAATAGTTATAATATAACTATTAACTGAATTGGAGATGTAAACATGAAATTAAATAAAATGGACCATGTAGGTATAATCATTGAAGATTTGGAATCTGTTAAAGAATTTTTTAGTACGTTAGGATTGGAACTAATTGGAGAACAAAATATTAACGGTGAATGGATTGGCAATATTTATGGTGTAGATGCTTTAGAAGCAAGCATTGCTATGATGAAAGTTCCTCACGATGAAACAGCTATAGAACTCATACAATTTCGTGACCAATCATCAACGACTAACAAATCTATACATTTCCCAAGAAATATAGGTGCTAGTCATTTTGCATTTTCAGTTCAAAATATTGAACAAGTTGTAGAACAATTGGCCACAACATCTTCTCATGTGATTGGAGAAATTACGCAATTCGAAGACATCTACAAATTGTGTTATATCAAAGGTCCAGAAGGCATTTATATCGAATTAGCAGAAAAACTCAAATAAGTTATGATAAAAACATTTTGGAAATCAAGATAAATGGTTTCTAAAATGTTTTTATTTGTATTTTAGTGGAATATTATATATAATAAATGTAAAAAAATAGGAGGTTGATAGATGGAACTCACACTATATAACAAGGCAATCTTTGGTCGAATAGATGCCAATCAAGACACCCAAGAAATTTATCGACAAATCCAAGGAGAAGAAGGTGAACAAATTGTACAACAAATGTTAGATAAAGAACTTAAGTTAAATTATGTACATAACATTGAATTAAATATAAAGAACCAAATTCAACTCGATTTCCTCATTGTAGATGATGATAAGATGATTAATTTAGAAGTTAAACACTATAAAGGCGACTATTATATCATCGATAATCAAATGAAAAATAGTTACGGAAATATATTCCAAACCCCTTTTTCACAAATGAAAAGAGCTGAATATGAACTCGAACTGATTAAATCACATCTCAATATTAAACGAGATATTATATCTTATCTCGTATTTACAAACCCCACATTTACACTTCACTCTGACATACCTAATCGTAAACAGGTACTGTTACCAACAGAGTTACACAAAATTCCAAGGCTATTTAATAATTTTAAAGTAGACGAAAATAGAGCCATCCTCAATAAAATCAAAACACTTAAGCAAGACTTTTCCAAGACCTATCCTAGACATATGATTCCATTCGAGCAAATCAAACCAGGCTTAAGATGTCCACATTGCCGTAAAATCAACCAAATACAATTAGATAAACGAATGAGATTCGGTCATTGTATGTATTGCTCAAGACAGATACAGAGACAGTTACTTTACTTAGAAAATTTAAAAGAATTATACGTATTAAAAAATGAGCCATTTACATTGAAAGAAGCAGAATTGTGGTTGGGATGCGCATGCTATCAGAAGAGTATGTAAAAGTCATTTTAAAAAGAAAGGAAAACATAAAAGTTATTTTTATTTATAGAATATTACCTTCTTAAGTATGAAATTTGGGCTCTTCTTGGCTTTACTCCTTCTTTAAGCCAAGACTTAGGCAATCTCTTGGCTTTACTACCTCTTTAAGCCAAGATTTGAGCCCAAATTTATAAAATGACTGTATGTTTTTGTATATTTCTAATTTTTAAAAGTGAATCTACAGACCCCATCTCCCTAGATTCACCCCCCTCAAAAATTAAAACCATGGTATCAGCACTCAAGCTGAAACCATGGTTTTATTCATGCCCACCATATATTTCCTAATGATTCGTTTATATTCACTGTTTGTAAATTATGTGCTGCTTTTTGGAATCCTTCTTCTACTGACATGATTGGGTCTTCATGTTCTATACTCACTACATAATCATATCCATTGATTCTCAATGCACTTATAATATCTCCCCATACTTGTGGGCTATGTCCATAACCGACTGTTCTGAATGTCCAAGCTCGTGTTTGAACTGAACTATACGGCTGCATATCTGTTAATCCGTACATATTGACATTTTCTTGGTCGATATAAGTATCTTTTGCATGAAAATGATGAATCGCACCAGCTTTACCTAAAATTTTAATAGCTGCTATCGGATCAATGCCTTGCCACCATAAATGACTCGGATCTAAGTTCGCACCAATCGCATCGTTTGTCGCTTCTCTAAGTTTTAAAAGTGTATGTGGTGTATGTACTGAGAATCCAGCATGTAGTTCAATACCTATTTTAACGTTGTGTTCTTTAGCAAACTGCGCCGCTTCTTTCCAATAAGGTATCAACTTCTTCTCCCATTGCCACTCTAATATTTCTGAGTAAGCTGTTGGCCACGGTGTTACTGGCCAGTTTGGATGTTTAGCGTCTTCATCTGACCCCGGTATACCTGAAAATGTATTAACAACTGGGACACCTAGAATTGAAGCTAATTTTACCGATTTAATAAATGTCTCATGTGCTTGTTTAGCATGTTCTTTATCTGGTGAAACAGGATTGTCATGACAACTAAATGCACTGATTTCTAATCCGCGTTTCTTGATAGCATCCATAAATGCTTGTCTTTTACTTTCATCTTCTAACAATTCATCTACATTACAAAAATGGTTACCCGGATTCCCACCTGTACCGATTTCGACCATTTTCAATCCTGAATCTGCAACATGATCTAACATTTCTTCAAACGTTTTATCTTGAAAAAGTACTGTAAATACACCAATTTTCATATGTAACACCCCTTATTTTAATTTAACACTCGTACCTTGTTCACTACTTTCATAAATTGCATCTATTAATGCACTCACGCGTCTAGCTTCTTCAGGTTTCACGACTAGCGACTCTAGTCCTAAACAACTGTTCACAAAGTTTAAAGTCTGACGTTCTGCAGCAATATTTTCATTATGTTCAGCATATGCTTGTTCGTTGAAAAATGTACCAAATCGAGGTTGATAAATTTCAAATGGATAAAGGTTAATGCCACCATCTACACCAGACATACTTAAGTGAATTTTATCTTCTTTAATATTCGCAGACCATGAGCATTCAAACTGCATCGTTGAACCGTCTTCAAATGTTATAAATGAAGATACATGATCATCTACTTCAAACGTTTCATGATCAAACGTTCCCCAATCATTGATTTGATTAGGTGTCTGACTTAAACGGTTGTACGTCTTGCCTAATACTTCGACTGGTTCCGCATCAGTTTGTAACCATAAAGCAAGGTCTAATAAATGGCATCCGTAATCAATTAGACTGCCGCCACCTTGAAGTTGTTTATTTGTAAACACACCCCAACCTGGCACTTTTCTTCGACGCAATGCTTGTACTCTCGTTACAAGCGAATCACCTACAACACCTTCATCAATTGCACGACGAGCTGTTATTGCAGCATCTGTAAAGCGATAATGATAGCCTATTGCGAGCACTTTACCGGATTGATTTGCCGCTTCAATCATTGCATCACATTCTTCTCGATTCATAGCCATTGGTTTCTCACAAAATACATGTACACCTGCATTTAACGCTGCAACTGTTATTTCTGCATGAAATTTATTTGGTGTACATATGACGACTGCATCTACACTTTTAAACATCTCCTCATATTCTGAAAAGACATTTGGAATTTGAAATTGTGATGATACTTTTTTAGCGAGTTCTTGATTAACATCTTGTACACCAACAATTTCAACTAAGTGATTTAATTTTTGTAAAGCTGGTATATGTCTGTTTTGTGCGATACCGCCGACACCTATAACACCTAGTTTAAGTTTATCCATAAATATAATCTCCTATTTTATTTCTTACTAATTTCTTCTAAAGGTTGTGCGTTACCATATTGATGTTTAGGTGTGCGGTCATTTTTCGCCCACTTAACAGCATTTTTAATAACTTGTTGAATTTCTTCATTATAATAAGTAGGGTAACTTTCGTGTCCCGGTCTAAAATAAAAAATCTTTCCGTTTCCGCGCTTAAATGTCGCACCACTTCTAAATACTTCTCCACCTTCAAACCAACTAATAAATACTGTTTCATCTGGTGCCGGTATATCAAAGTGTTCGCCGTACATTTCTTCTTTTTCCAATTCAATATATTGCCCTAATCCATCTGTAATTGGATGTGTTGGATCAACTACCCAAAGTCGCTCTCTATCATCTGCTTCGCGCCATTTTAAATCACATGTCGTTCCCATCAAACTTTTGAATATTTTAGAGAAATGTCCAGAATGTAACACGATAAGACCCATACCATCTAGTACACGTGCTTTTACTTTTTCGACGATTTCATCTTTCACTTCATCATGTGCTTTATGACCCCACCATAACAAGACATCAGTCTCAGCTAAGACTTCATCCGTTAATCCATGTTCCGCTTCATCTAATGTTGCTGTTTTAACGTCATGTTCTTCGCCTAAAAATTCAGCAATAACATTGTGAATACCATTAGGATAAACTGCTTTAATTTCTTCACTTTCTACTTCGTGTCTATATTCATTCCATACTGTTATGTTCATTAATAAAACCCCTTCTTAGTCAAAATATACTGCTTTACCTGTCTTAGCTGATTCATAAAGTGCTTCTAATATTTGTGTAATCACAATTGCTTGTTCTGGTTTCACAACAGGCTCTGTATCATTAAGAATACTGTCAATCCAACTACGTGCCTCTACTTCAGCTTCGTCTACTTTTTCACCTTCATAAAAGTCAACGCCTTTATTTTCAAGTTCTACTTGCGTTGTATATAAAGAACCAAAGTCTTCTCCGTGGATTCTTAAGCCATCTTTCATATCGGCACCGCCTTCAGTACCAGATAATGAACATTTTGCTTCATCTACTTCTAAAGAGTTTAACGCCCAACTTGATTCAAGCATGATTGTTGCACCATTTTTCATCTTAATAAAACCGAAAGCTGAGTCCTCTACTTTGAACTTTTCAGGATCCCATGGTCCCCATGCATTAGCTGCATTTTCTTTCTTACCTAATTTATGGAAAGTTGAACCCATTACTGATTCTGGTTCGTAATTATCCATCATCCATAATGTTAAATCGAGTGCATGTGTCCCAATATCAATTAAAGGACCGCCACCTTGTTGTTCTTCATCTAAGAAGACACCCCAAGTCGGCACTGCTCTACGACGAATAGCATGTGCTTTTCCGAAATAAATATCTCCTAAGTCACCACGCTCTGTCGCTTTATGTAAATATTGACTGTCAGGTCTAAATCTATTTTGATAACCAATCGTAAGTTTCTTGCCATTACGTTTAGCCGCTTCAATCATTTCTTGTGCTTCTTCTGTCGTCTTGGCCATAGGTTTTTCACACATAACATGTTTACCTGCATCTAATGAAGCAACCGTTAATTCCTTATGAGAACTGTTCGGTGTACATACATGAATGACATCAATAGCATCATCCTTTAAGAGTGATTGGTAATCTTCGTAAACTTTCGCATTCTCCGTACCATATTCCTTAGCTGCTGCTTGTGCTTTATCAATATCAATATCACAAAAAGCAACAATGTTCACTTCAGTTATTTTTTGCAAACTCGGTAAATGCTTACCATTCGCAATACCACCACAACCAATAATTCCTACATTCAAACTCATATGTACAACCCCTTTTATGTATTTATGCGACAGTTAATAATATTAAGCAATCGCTTACATTTTGTTTATATAACTATGTTAAAATAAAAAACAATAAACACCAACGAATAACACTTGTAAAGACACTTATATTTTACATCTGAATATATTTTCATAAGTTAAAAATATTTTCAGTATGATAAATAGAAAAACAACTGAATTATGTGAAGTAAAAGACCACAAACAAAATCGCATATTATAAAAATACCACCTCATTTCTACCTGATTTAATCAGCAAAATGAGGTGGTACTTATTTATATTTTCACTTCAGTTGTTTGTGTGTATGAATGTTCTCCGAGGTTAATCATGGATTCTGATATATTTCGTGAATGGTAACCGATTCTTTCGAGGATGGATATCATGTCGATATATACAAGGCTACCTTCTGGTGAACATTCTCCAGAGCTTAATCTCTTGATATGTTTTTTACGTAAGTCATGCTCTAGTACATATGAGTCTTGGCTTCGTTTCACAACTTCGTCTTTTTTCAGATTGTCATAAACATCAAATACTTCAAACGTTTTTTCATATGAAATTTTTACGTGATCATATAATCGTTCGATACTTTCTTCTGCTTTTGATGAAATTTGAATATCAGCTGATTGTTTCTTCTGCAATTCTTCTAAGTATGATTCTGTTAACGTTGATACTTTCAATATTGTTCTATTAACATCATATAAAACAGATAGCCTTTCAGCATCTTTAGCTGATAGTTTCTTCTCAGATAATTTATTTAAATATTGACGTACATTATCATACATATTATCTACTGCAAGGTGTTTATCTTTATGCTTTTTAATTGCTTTTTCATCAATATTTTCAACATTATTCAACATTGAAACAGTCATTTTACCGATATTTTGAATTTCATCTTGAGCCTCTTGAAGTGCGATACTAGGCGCTCGATTAATTAAATTATTATCAAGATATTTCGGTTTATACTTCTCATTTACATCTTCACCTGGAATGATTTTCGTTACAATCCAAGTTAATGCAAAGATGAATGGTAGTTGTATAAGTGTATTTGTTACATTGAATGTTCCGTGTGCAAATGCTATAACCATTTTTGGATTTAAATTCATAGCGTGTTGAATCCATTCCATCGCCATTTCATAAAATGGTAAAATTAATAAGAATATTGTCGCACCGATAACATTAAACATAACATGCGCCATTGCAACACGCTTAGCAGCGATAGAGCCTGCTAAACTTGCTAATACAGCTGTAATCGTCGTTCCAATATTATCACCTAATAAGATAGGTAATGCACCATGCAATGAAACTAAATCATTTGTATAGAAACCTTGTAAAATACCAATCGTTGCACTTGAACTTTGCACGATTAACGTCACAAATGTACCTGCAAGTACACCTAATATCGGCGTAGAAGACATATCTAACATAATTTGTTTAAAGCCTTCTAAATTAGCAAGTGGTTTCACCGCACCACTCATTAATTCTAGACCATAGAATAGTGATCCAAATCCGAAGAAAATCATACCGATATTTTTAACTTTTCTTTTTTGAATGAAGAAAATTAAAAACGCTCCTAATGCTAGTATTGGTAAAGCATATTCACCAATGTTAATCCCAATAATAAACGCTGTGACCGTCGTACCGATATTGGCACCCATGACAACACCTATTGCTTGTCGCATCGTCATAAATCCAGCACTTACGAGTCCGATTGTGATAACCGTTGTTCCCGAACTACTTTGTATTAAAATTGTCACGATCATACCTGCAAGTACACCCATAATAGGATTACTTGTAAATCTATTTAATATACCTCTTAATCTATCTCCTGCTGCTGCTTGTAAGCCATCGCCCATTTGTTTAATGCCGTATAGGAAGATACCTAAACCACCGATGAATGTAAAAATCATTTGTAATGCCGAGAGTTCCATAACACACCTCTTTAAAGTTATTGTAACCATTGTGAATAATAAACTATAATTGTTAAGCTAATGTAAATTTTTAATTAAATTTTATTAAAATTATGATTATCTTTCTATTTTTTATTTTTAAAGGGTTTTCATTATCGATTTCTGGCAATTATTAATTAAAAAGTTCTTCTATATTATGATGCATTTTAAAAATCATCATACGTTCACCTGTACGTGAACTTAAATCTGTATGGAAACTTTTGACGTCTTGTTGGGTAATATCAAATATCATTTGGTATAAATGTTCCATATCTGATTCTACTAATTTTGAACGTGTACGTTTTATACTCAATAAACCTTCTTGTGTTTCACATACGCTATATTCTGCAGGTGTAAGGACACCTTGTAAATCAACAATAATCATATCTCTTAAAATATCTGTCTTAACAGATAGAGAGCCTCTACCTAGATATTCTTTTTCCCATTGTGTAATGGCTTTACTAATTTTTGATTCACATGCTCCTTTAGTCATTTCCATATTTGTCTCTCCTTAATGCTAATTTTGCTTTATGTTAAATGTTCAGCAATTGTTTCAATATTATTTTGATTGATGGTCATACCGTTTATTGTAATACCAGATGGTATTAGTGGATGATTAGACACTTGATGAATGCTTTGTTTAATACTTTGATGAATATCACTTTCACCATTTAACCATTCATGAATATTGTCACTACTAAACTCAGGCTTACAATTTTCAAATAAGTAATCAAGTGTTTTAATTTTTTCTGTATGACTTTTGACACTTTCAGGTAATGCGATCACTTGTTTATCGTCTGACTTTCTAATGATATAAACATTCTCTATATCATATTCGTAAATCGCGATAATAATAGACCGCATCACATCACCATATGCATGCGCAATTTCTGCCTGAAAGCTTTGTATCGACATCACATGATTTGGGTTGAAATTTAAAGATTCTACAAGTTGGCTTTCTAGATGTGTATTTAAATCAGATAGTATGAGTATATTTTTTTCATCATTCATATTATACATCCTCTCGAGTCCTGGACATAAATTGTTTTCCTGCTCATTTATTTACCATTTATGCCATTCACCATTTTCATCTATACTTGATAGCATTAACCAATCATTTTTAACTTTCGTGTTAAGCGCAGTATTTTCTTTGAGTAGTTTACGAATGTAATCATTCGGCGCTTGTATCACAACTAATAATCGAATCGGTGCATGATAATATTCCCCATCAGCTTTCATAACTGATTGCCAAGGTAAACCTGTCAGTAAATCACTACCGTTTCCTTGCATAACACCAATGCCACTCGTCACCGTCTGGGTGATTTTATTGCCGCTTCCGTAATAGTAAGGTGCAACTGTTGAAGCATAATATTGTAAGTTAATCCATTGAGCAACTGTCGCCGGCCCACTTAAAATTGTATTTAAAATTTCACCATCATGATCTTTCGTCCAGTCATAATTATGCAAGAACGCGCGACCATTTAATTGTGATTGCTCTGTTAATGTTCTCTTACCAATTACAAATGTTGCATTTCTAGCTAATCCCCATTCTGGTCGAATTTCACTCCAGTCACTTGCCAACTGTTCTGCTTTAGTTGTCGATTGTTCGTTTGAATGTTCCATACCTGGAATATCTTTAAGTCTTAAACGATTTGCTTGATGCCCAGCTTTAGGCAAAGCTAGTTTTAATTTTTCTAATGCGCGCTCAGCTTGATTTGAAAGTTGTGGCACATATAGCCATTCTAATTGATCAGTTGTCGTGCTATGTTCAGCAGCAACAAAGATTGTATCTTCCGGAATTATAATGTGATAGCTTTTGAGACTTTCTCTAACTTCAGGCAAATTACACAAAGTAGCTAATACTTTCGCATTGAAACCACTCGCTGAACCACCACATGCACCACAATCTAATGAAGCTGCATAAGGATTGTTTGCACTATGACTACCGTGTCCGCATATGACCACTAACGGCGCAAAATCTTCCGTTAAATCCATTAATTCCAATGCTTCTCGTGCGTAAGTAAGCTGTTCTTGTTTCGTAAACCCAATAGGTAAATCACCAAACCGATTGGGTGCATGATCTATAGAAAGTTTCGTTTCCGGTTTATTCATAAGATTTTTATTAAATCGATTGACCAAATATCCCGTACGTTTAGGCATAAAGCTTCTCGCAATCGTTTGTACACTTAGCCATGAACCTGTTAGTTCTGGAAGCAACAGACTTGGTAATACATTTTGTTTCATTTTTTTAAATGTATAAAATATTGACGAAATACTTTTTTTCTTTTCAACGTAATGATTGGATTGATGTGCATCTTCGTATTCATAAATCTTATGTTGCGGTTTATTCATTACTGGTAAAGCATTATGTGTATGTTGATGTCCGAGTTCACACTTTTCAATTGGTAATCCAAAGAATCCTGCAATGCCAATCGTTTCGAAAGGACCTTCCATTTCTAATTGTCTTCTAAAAGGTTCCGAACGCGTATCAATACAAAAAGCGAGCTGTGCCTCTACAGGTGCTTTATCATCTTCATGATGGATATGAGATTGAATTTCACTTTGTAATTGTGACGCATATGTATCTTCCCAAGCTTCAAGCAATAATTTATGTTGTGTAATACGATCAAATTGATGTGCAAATGCTATATAGTCTTCTCGTTCACCTTGAGATAATGCGAACCAATTTTCCAACGTTAAAATGCCAGTTTTAAACCAAGATAGCACTAGAGAAATGTCATGGTCAGTATGTTGTTGTTCTTGAGCATGCTCACTCATCAATGTCCATTCCAAAGCCAATCTTATAGCTAAAAAATCCGTCAGCAAGTTTAAACGTTCGTCTTTCCAAAGCATCATACCTGCCCATCCTGGTAAAGCCAACAAGTGTATTTCAAGATATGATTGTACTTGTGCTTCTGATATACCAAGTTTGTCTAAACAACTTTCTATTGTTTCAATAGATGTTGATGGTAGCATTTTTATTTTATGCCTTTCTGCCTTCGATAAAGCAGGATCCAAATGAGCTAACCTCTTCCAGTTTTTATAGAAACCTTTACCATCTTTATGGATTGCCCATCCTGATTGATTATCATCAAGATATAATTTACTCCACTTAATCACTTGTGCATTCAACTTATCTAAATACGTCTGTCCAGAATATTGTTCAATACGCGTACTTAAAATAATGTCATCATCTTGTTGTTTATTTAGTGCAACATTTTCTAATGAGGTTCTTAATTGTTGTTGATCTTGTTCAGTAAGATTTACTTTGTGAGTTCTATTAAACAATATGCTTTCAGCGTATTCTCTTAACATCACTTTGTTTAATGGCGTATTATCGTTCGATAGCCATGCCGATAATCGTTCTTCTATATATTCCTGTTTAATTTCTCCATTTTCAATTGCAGCAAATAATAAACTTTCGTTCGGATACAAATCGACATCCTGTACCTTTTGAAACCATCTCGCAACATCTTCAAAAGTACGATCTTCTAAACCTGCCCAAGGATGTCTCGCTGCAAATATATTAATAGGAGAAAGTGGTGTTATGACACGACTCGCCTCTTTAATTGAATATGTGATGTCATTTTGTAATTCAATTGTTTGCGTCATGTTGATAACCTCCTTTAAACGTATGATTTTTCAAATAGCGTGGATGTGTTTCAATATTTTGCACTTTCGATTCACCTAAATGTACAATCCATAAATATATAATCGTGACGATTTTTGATGAATGATTTCTTGCAACCCACAAGTTCAGTGCACTTCCTATTAAAAGCAATACAATCATGATAATGACTGCAAATATAGGTGTATGGTTCACATTTGTTGCGTATTGATGTAACAAATCATGGAATAAATGATGTACACCAAAGTAGGATAAACCAACAATTAATAGTGCTAATAATCCAATGATTCTACCTAACTTACCCTCACCATATGCGACCAGTTGCGTCCATGAAACAGACAATGACCAAGCTAAAATAAGCGCACTGATGATTTGGTAACTACTTGTCGGATCCATAAGCCAAAAGATAATACCAATCATAATTGATAATAATCGACCAACTAGAACCCATATATATGACACACTTTCATTCATTCTTGAAGGCATATCAAAAGTTCTTACAGCAGAACCAGAACGTAAAAATAATGTCGCTTTAAATAATCCATGTAACATAAGATGAACGATAGCTGCTGAATAAACACCTAAAGCACATTGGATAAGCATAAAGCCCATTTGTCCAATCGTTGAACCTACTAACTGCCTTTTGTAATCCACATGTACTAAACTAATGCCCGCTCCCATCAATACTGAAATCGTTGCGATAATGATAAGTAACCCAATTATCCATTCATTTGTAAAAATCGGTGCAAATCTCGTTAAAATGACGCCACCTACATTTACAATACCGGCATGCATAATCGCTGAAACTGGTGTTGGCGCCGCTACAGATTCTATTAACCATCTATGAAATGGCCACTGAGCTGCTGGAATGATGACCGATATCACTAACATCAACTGAATAACCACACCTTGCCATGAATCAAATTGGTCAAGATGACCATTACTAAAAATAGTAGACTGTTGCCATTCACCCGTTATATTGTATGTCAGCAAAATCGCGATTACTAAAGCAATCCAACTAACGATAAAGATCACGCTAGTACTTTTCGCTAAACGTTTTGTAATATGCCATTGTTTGTTTAAACCGATTAAACGCGTTAAACAAAATAACGTTAACCCCCATAATATCGCCATTAATCTTAAATCATTACTTAACCAAGCAACTGAAGCAAACACCGTCAGAAAAGTAAATAATGAAAAATATTTACGATACTGAGCATCTCCATCTAAATAGCGTACGGAAAACCTTTGAATAATAAGACCAATGCTCAAAATAAAGAGTGCGAGCAACCATGACAATTTATCTAAATGCCAAAATCCTATATATGTATTTCCGCTTGTCATACACAAGCCAATTAATGCGATAAGCACTGGTATAAATGCGATTACTAAGTGAACATTAATATATGTCTTTGCCACTTTTGGTACTAAATATATGATGCTACTTATAAGCGCTAATCCAATTGAAATAAAAAATAATACTAATAAACCTGTCATGTCGGTTGCTCCTTTTCTGTTAAAAGCAATAAAAAAAGCCGACAATTTAAAACAAACCTCTCGTGCAGATTTGCTTTAATTGTCGGCTTCAATCAAACTAACGCTTACCGTTATTTTAATTGCTTCCTTATTATTTATATGTAATCTTTTTGAAATTTTTAATCGTGAGTCATTGCACCGTTTTTACTTTTTCAATTAGCCAATATCGATTAGCCACTTGCTAAAGTTTAGATGCTATGAATTTTTTATATACTTTAATAACATATATTTATTTTTAGCAAATGTCAATAGTTTGACTATTTAAAATATTCTATAGTTTCATTTATTCGTATTAATGATTATTCACTGTTAAAATAAAACAATATATTAAACAAAATGAGGAGGTTAACATGAATAGATCAGACTTAATAGCACCAGAAACATACAATATTGTTAATGAAATCGAAAGACATGCAGCAGATGAAACGAAAGAAGCCATAATATTCGAAGATGTCGATGGCAACGTACAAACAATTACGTATGCTAAACTCATCCAAAATTCAAATAAAGTGGGCAACATCTTTAAAGCACAAGGCCTTCAAAAAGGCGACAAAGTACTTATAATGATGCCACGCTCAATAAAAACATATGAAGTATACATTGCTGCACTCAAACTTGGCCTTATTATCATTCCAAGTTCAGAAATGTTAAGAACTAAAGACTTACAACATCGCATTACACACGGTGAAGTCAATGCAGTCGTAGTCATTGATCAATGTACAGGCGAATTTGATAATATTCAAGAATATGATCAACTCACTAAATTTATTGTAGGCTCTAAACAACAAGATTGGATTTCTATCGATGAAGAAATACAAACTGCAAGCTCAGAACTTACAGTTGATGAAACAAAACGTGATGATATCGCAATATTATCATATACATCTGGTACAACTGGATTACCAAAAGCTGTTATACATACACATGGATGGGGATTTGCGCACATCCAAACAGCGCCAAAACATTGGTTAAGTATTACAGACCAAGATACTGTATGGGCAACTGCAGCACCAGGATGGCAAAAATGGATTTGGAGTCCATTCCTATCTATATTAGGATCTGGCGCCATCGCATTTGTCTATAACGGCAAATTTAATGCTGCTAAATATTTGGACTTACTCGAAAAACATCAAATTAACGCATTATGTTGTACACCTACTGAATACCGATTAATGGCTAAACTACCTAATCTTTCAGACTATACATTAAAAGATTTACACAGTGCGGTATCAGCTGGTGAACCATTAAATAAAGAAGTCATCGAACAATTCAATCATAACTTTAACATTAAAGTAAGAGATGGATATGGCCAAACTGAGAATACATTACTCATCGCATTTTTAAAAGATACAGAAAGTAGACCAGGCGCCATGGGTAAAGCAATACCAGGTAGTCATGTTACTGTAATAGACGAAGATGGCGACCCAATAACTAACGGTGCGACAGGAGACATTGCCGTATCATTAGATTCACCATCATTATTCCAAGGCTACTTTAAAGACGAAGAACGTACCGAAAAATCAAAACGCGGAAACTATTATGTAACTGGAGACCGCGCAAGTTTAGACGAAGATGGCTACTTCTGGTTTAAAGGTAGAGAAGATGACATTATCATTAGTTCAGGATATACAATCGGACCGTTTGAAGTAGAAGATTCACTCACAAAACATCCGAAAGTACAAGAATGCGCAGTTGTCGCAAGCCCAGATGAAATCAGAGGTAATATTGTCAAAGCATTTGTCATCTTACAAAATGATATCGTAGGCGACGACGCACTCGTCAAAGAATTACAAACTTACGTAAAAAGTGACGTCGCACCATATAAATATCCAAGAGCAATCGAATTTGTATCCGAGCTACCTAAAACAAACTCAGGCAAAATACGCCGCGTTGAATTAAGAGAAGCTGAAAAAGAAAAATATCATCAACAATCATAGGAAAAGCAGTGATTGGAGGACGAGACAAAATGTATGTCTCGTCTTTTTTGTTTGAGGTGAGATATGAAGAGATGTGAGTTTACTACGCCTTTAACTCACATCTTCAGCGATCTCGTGTGTTTATTACAACTTTAACTAACATCTTCGCCGATTTCACATATTTTACTCACCCCTCACACCAACAAAAAAGCATTCGACCGTATGATCGAATGCTTTACATATATTATCTTACGTATTCAAATATGCCTGCTGCTCCCATTCCTACGCCGATACACATTGTTACCATACCGTATTTGGAGTCTGGGCGTTTACTCATTTCTGACAACAGTTTACCTGTTAACATAGCACCTGTTGCACCGAGTGGGTGTCCGAGTGCTATTGCACCACCGTTAACGTTTGTCTTATTAATATCTAATCCTGCTTCGTTAATAGATGCTACTGTTTGTGATGCGAATGCTTCATTGAGTTCTACTAAATCGATATCATCTACTGATAAATTCGTTAATTCTAATACTTCTGGTATTGCATAAGCTGGTCCTATGCCCATTAATTTAGGATCTACACCTACTGCTTTAAATCCTACAAATTTAGCAATTGGTTTAACGCCTAATTCTTTTACTTTGTCACCTGACATCAATACAACAAATCCTGCTCCGTCTGTAAGTGGAGCCGATGTACCTGCTGTAACTGTACCGTCAGCCTTAAATACTGTTCTTAATTTAGATAAAGTCTCTAAATCTGTTTCTGGACGAATGAGTTCATCTTGTTTAAATGTTTCTTTCGTTACATTTGGACCGTTCTCATCGTATTTAACTTTATGCACTTCGATCGGTATAATTTCATCTTCAAACTTACCTGATTTTTGTGCTTCTGATGCTCTTTTATGACTTTCAACTGCATAAGCATCTTGTTCTTCTCTTGAAACTTTATATTCTTCAGCAACCATTTCTGCAGTTAGTCCCATAGGGTAAGAAACACCTGTATCCGCTTCTTGTAACTCTGGATTATTTGTTGGCTCATTACCACCCATTGGTACGGCACTCATTAATTCAACGCCACCTGCTACAAGCACATCTGCCTGCTCAGACATAATTTCATTCGCTGCTATCGCAATGGTTTGCAAGCCTGAAGAACAATAACGATTAACAGTTTGTCCAGGCACTTCATTTGGTAATCCAGCAAGTAATGCTATTGAACGCGCGATATTTTGACCTTGTAATCCTTCAGGAAAAGAGTTCCCCACGATAACATCTTGAACCATACTACCATCAAATGTACCACCTACACGATTGAGTACACCTTTTAATACTTGAGCTGCAACTTCATCAGGTCTTTCATGAAATAATGCACCACCTGGTTTAGCTTTACCTGCTGCAGAACGTCCGTATGCTACTATATATGCCTCTTGCATTGATATCCATCCTCTCTTATTCAACACTTCATTAGTTACGTAATGGTTTACCTTTTTCTAACATATGCGTAATACGATCATATGTTTTTTCATTTTTGAGTAGAGATAAAAAGCCTTCTCGTTCAAGCTTTTGAATATATCGCTGATTAATATACGTATTACGAGGTAAATCTCCACCTGCAAGTATATGTGCAACTTTTAAAGTAATTTCGTAGTCATAATCACTAATGAAGTGACCAATTCTTTGCGCATCTAGTTCAGATTGTGCTAAAGCTTTAAAATCTCTGCCTAGCGCTGGATATTGAGCTTTAGGTTTAGGAATATAGTTCGCTTCAGATTCATATCTCGCTTTATTTAAAGCAACTTCAACACGTCTTTCTTTGTTGAAAATGATTGTATCGATATCTCTTAAATAACCATATCTCTTAGCTTCGTATGCATTTGTAGATACTTTAGCTAAACCTACATTCATTAATACTTTCGTAATCGATGCTTGTTTATCATCATTTTTATGATTTGTTCTAAGTACTCTATCTGCAAACTCTGCTAATCCACCACCTGAAGGTAATAGACCTACACCAGTTTCAACTAATCCAATGTATGTTTCACTCGCAGCAACGATAAATGGTGAATGTAAGACAACTTCACAACCGCCACCTAAAGCTCTACCATGAACTGCAGTTACGATAGGTTTAAGTGAATATTTCATTCTGCCGAAACTTTCATGTAATTTATCAATTGCCGGACCTACTAATTCATCTACTTTCTGACTTTCATGTGCTTGTTTCATTAAGAACAAGTTTGCACCGACACTAAAATTATTACCATCTGCATATATAACCATGCTTGTATAGTCTTCTTGTTCTAATAAATCAATCGATTCTATTAAGTCGTTCGCAAAGCCATCAGATATAATATTATTTTTACTTTGAATTTTGAGTAATAATTGATCTTTGTTTGCTACTGATAAATTAGAATCTTCTCTATTCCAAACTTCACGGTCAATAAAAGCTGATGTCGGTGTAACACGGTCTATTGATTCACCTTCTTTATAGAAGCCACCGCTTTGTTGTTCGATCCATTCAGGTAATTCACCGAGTTCTTGTTTCATTCTATCTTTAACACGGTCAAAGCCCATTAAGTCCCAAAGTAGGAACGGTCCTTTTTTCCAGTTAAATCCCCATACAAGCGCACGGTCTACATCTTTAAAGTCAGATGCAGCTTTAGGCACATTAATCGCTGAATAGTAGAAATTATTTCTTAATGTTTCCCATAAGAATTTACCTGCATCATCTTCAGCATTAAAAATAACATCTAAATTAGATTTTAAGTCTTTACTAAATTTAGTAAGAATTTCGAATTTAGGCGGTTCAGGTTGTACGTACGTATCGCTTTCTATATCGTAAACGAGTCTTGTCTTTTTATCTTTTTTATAGAAACCTTGTTTCGTTTTTCTACCTAACGAGCCATTTTTAACAAGTGTATCGGCAACTTTAGTATCTTTGAAATAAGGTTGCTCTTCAGGCACTTGTTGGAGTCCTCTCGTAACGGTAACGGCTATATCTAAACCAACTAAGTCAGATAAACCATATGTTCCGGTACTCGGTCTACCAATTGCTCTACCTGTTAAAGCATCTACTTCAATAATTGAAAACCCTTGTTCTTCGCCACGATACATAATGTCATTCATCGTTTGTGTACCAACTCTGTTCGCTACAAATCCAGGCACGTCATTCGCAACGACAACCCCTTTACCAAGTACTTCTTCAGCGAATATTTGTGTTCTTTCAACGATCGCATCTGACGTATTACGATTCGGAATGACCTCTACAAGTTTCATAATGCGAGGTGGATTAAAGAAATGTAATCCTAAAAATCTTTCTTTATCTTGATCGTTAAATGCTTTAGATATTGCTTCAATTGGAATACCTGAAGTATTCGTCGCGAATATCGCATTATCTTTCGCAACTTGAGTAACTTGCTTCCAAACTTGATGTTTAATATCTAATTCTTCTTTAACCGCTTCAATATAAATATCTGCATCATCTTCACCTGTTAAATCATCTTGGAAATTACCGTAAGATAAATTAGATGCAAATTCTAAATCGAATAATAAAGGTCTTTTAGCATCTGTAATCACATCATATGCTTTTTTAGAAATTTTATTCGGGTCTTTTTCATCGATTACTATATCTAATAATTTTACTTTTAAACCTGCATTCACTAATAGTGCAGCAATTTGGCTACCCATTGTACCTGCACCTAGAACGGTCGCTTTACTTATCGTCATAAAAAGTCCTCCAAATTCATATATTCTGAGTGTGTTTCATCTTGCTCAGTTAGCTTAAATAAATGCTGAATCTCCAGTTAATGCACGTCCAATTAACAGTGCATTGATTTCGTGTGTACCTTCGTATGTGTATACTGCTTCTGCATCTGAGAAGAATCTCGCAATATCATATTCAGCTAAAATACCGTTACCACCTGTGATACCTCGACCCATTGCGACAGATTCTCTTAATCTAAGCGAGTTCATCATCTTAGCAGTTGAAGTGGCAACTTCGTCATATTCACCATTTTCTTGCATTCTAGCAAGTTGAGCACATATAGACATTGAGTGTGCTAAATTCCCTTGCATCATTGCTAATTTCTCTTGGATTAGTTGATATTTACTAATTTCTTTACCGAACTGTTTACGTTCTGTTACATAATCAAGTGTTGCGCGTAAAGCACCTGCTAAAGCACCCGTTGCCATATAAGCAACACCTGCACGTGTAGAATAAAGTACTTTCGCAATATCTTTAAAACCATTTATATTTTGAAGTCTTTGATCTTCTTCAACTTCTACATTGTCTAATTTAATAATTGTATTTGGGATGATTCTTAAAGCAATTTTATTTTCAATCACTTCAATATCTACACCTGCTTGTTCTGGTCTAACAATAAAGCCTTTAGGTTTACCTGTTTCAACATCAACAGCATATACTGGAATAACATCCGCTAAATTTGCGCCGCCTATCCATTTCTTTTCACCATTTAAAATCCATTTATCTCCTTCACGTTTTGCAGTTGTTTCAAGACCACCTGCAACATCTGATCCATGTTCTGGTTCAGTTAACGCAAAGCATGTTCTTAGTTCATGTGATTGTAATTTAGGGATATAGTATGCAACTTGTTCTTTACTACCACCGAATAAGAATGAATTATGTCCTAATCCTTGATGGACACCTAATAATGTCACTAAAGATACATCGAATCGTGCTACGACATAAGACATGAAAAATTGGAATAATTGACTAGGTGTCTTAGCACCTTCACGCCCTTCAAATAATAATGGATTTTGGAAATAGTTGAGTTTACCCATATCATCGAAGAAGTCTTCTGGCACTGTCGCATTCACCCAATGTTCGTTGATCGTTGGACGATATTTTTCTTCTAATAAATCATCAAGTTGCTTTAAGAACTTGACTTCACCATCTGTTAATTGTTTCGAAATATTCAATACATCCTCTGGGAATAATGCTTTTAACGTTTCTAATTTTGTTGACATATAAATGACCTCCAAATATTATTAAAGCGCTTACATATTTCTCTAAAAAAATTTAGTATTCATGTTAGCGTCATCTTTGTTTATTGTTGAAACTTTCTCTTCATCATTTCTTTCACTTCTAACTTGTCTGGTTTAGCAGTTGAAGTTAATGGCATTTTCGTCACGGATAGATAATTTTTAGGTACTTTATAACTCGCTAAGTTCTCACGCATATAAGCATCTAATTTCTCTACGAAATCTGGGTCTTGTTCATTCAGTAACACAGCAGCCGCTACAGTTTCTCCAAATTTTTCATTTTCATAACCTACGACGACACATTGTGCGACGAGTGGATGACCAGCTAGAACGATTTCAACTTCAGATGGCAAGACGTTCTCTCCACCTGTAATAATCAGTTCTTTTTTTCTATCTACGATAAATATATCGCCATCTTCATCTATACGTGCTAAATCACCTGTTAAGAAATAGCCATCATGGAAAGATTTATCCGTTTCTTCTTGTTTTTGCCAATAACCTGGTGTAACTTGTTTACCTTTAATCGCTAATTCACCAATTTCACCTACAGGTACGTCATTGAAATCTTCATCAAATAATCTTGATTCTACGTACATGACAGGCTTCCCTATACTCATTGGCTTTTTAAGTGAATTAGTAGGTGTATTTATCATCGCTAATGGTGCTTCTGTTAAGCCATAACCATTAATAATATTTAACCCCATGCTTGCAAATTTTTTCTGAACACCAGGTAACGGTGCTGAACCACCTTGAATAAGAAAATCAATATTGTCAAAGTTCTTCACATCAAAGTTAGGTGCTACTAACATGGCGTAATACATTGTTGGAATAAGCGATAAGTAATTCGGTTTGTATTTAGCCATTAGATCATTGAGTTGTTCACCTTCGAAGTAACGATGTAATACGAGTGAACCACCTGCCATCAATAACGGAATGACTAAATCATTAAACCCAAATACATGGAACATCGGTAACGAAATAATAGATGAAAATCCTGAATTCACTTTATAAGTGAGTATCGTATTAATCGCATTCGATGTGAATGAATCATAAGTGAACATGACACCCTTTGGTAATCCTGTTGTACCACTTGTGTACATTAATGCCGCTAAATCATCACGACCTACATCTACTGTCTTGAATGGTTTATGATTTTTAGGATTTACAAGTTCATCATATTCAGGTGAATCGATATCCATGTGTAAATAGTCATCTGCAATCCCTTGTAAACTACTTAAATGACGATTTGCATAGAATATAAACTTCACACCTGAATCTTCAATAACACTTTCAATTTCGTTCGGTTTGAGTCTCCAGTTCATTGGGAAGTATACTGCGCCAATCTTAAATGAAGCGAATAGTAAGTCAATCACCGCTACATCATTAGGTGCAAATATCCCAACGACATCTCCCTTTTTTATGCCTTGTTCTTCAAGATGGTTGGCCAAGTTCTCAGCACGAATATTTAAATCTTGATAAGTCCATTCTGTTCCTTTTAGTGGATCGGTAACTGCTGCCTTTTCTTCGTCATATTGCGCTCTCGTTTTAATCCAATCGTAATTCATATTAAACTACCCCCTTAATAGTTTGAACCATTGTCTTTAATACGTTGTTGCAATCCTCCCCAATTTTCTTGATAAATTTGCTGATCCGTTACTTTAAGTTCTTCAGCAATTATCGGTTGAAATGCTATATTGGATAGAATATCTTTCTCTAAATCTAATCCAGCTGCAATTTCAATTAATTTGACACCTTCATCGGTTAATTGGAATACAGCGCGTTCCGTTACATAATAGACTTCTTGATTTAACGTTTTAGCATATGATGCATTGAAGTCCATATTATGTACTTGTTCAACAAATTTCTGAGCAAGACCTTCTTTTTCAATTACTAAACCTTTATCATTCCAAGTAGCCTTACTTCCTACTACCATTGTTCCTGAGAAAATAATTTTTTGGACCGTTTGACTAATATCTATGAATCCTCCACAACCATTCATTCTATCGCCATATTTTGAAACATTGACATTACCAAACTGATCCACTTCAGCAAAGCTTAAATAAGCTACATCTATGCCTCCGCTATAAATAAAGTCCCATGTCATTTCATGTCGCATCTTCGCATCTAAATTGTAATTTAATCCGAAGTTTTGACCACTTCCTATCATTCCACCAAATACACCCGTATCTATATTCAGCTGAACTAAATCTTCAGCTTTTTCCTCAACCAATAAATTCGATAATTCATTGTTAATGCCAAACCCTATACTCACAACATTACCTACATTTAAAAATTGGGCAGCACGTCGTAAAATCACTTTACGTGTACTCAATTCATTAATTGGTTCAGGCATACTAAGTACTTTATATTCACCCGAAATAGCTGGGTCATAATAATTTTGAATGGTTTGTCTATGATGTTTTGGGTCATCATTTACACATACATAATCCACAAGCTCTCCAGGAATAAAGACTTCTGTTGGCTTAAAGCTACCATGTTGTACAATTTCTTTAACTTGTACAATAACTTTTCCACCATTTTGATGCGCCGCTAAAGCAGCACCATAGCCTTCTCCCAAATGTGCTTCATGATGCATATAAATGTTCCCCTCGCTATCAGCGTATGTACCACGAAGCAATGCAATATCAACTTTAGGAAATTTATATTGTAAATATTCCTCATTATTAATTTCTAATAAAGAAACGATATCTTCCTTAGTCACATCATTGACTTTTCCGCCTTCAAATCTAGGATCCACGGAAGTGTGTAAACCTATTTTAGAAATCATATCTGGAAATTTGGCTAACGAATTACGATAATGTGTAGCTAACAATCCTTGCGGTACAAAATATGCTTCTACATCATTATTCTTTATCGCTTCTATCGTTTTAGGTGAACCAATGATAATACTCATAATGAGCCTTTTAACCATACCTCTACTCACAAATGAATCTAAATCATAACCATCACCACGATAATCACTAATATCATTCGCAACCATAAAAGTTAAATCATTAAGATTTCCATATTCATCATGAGCTTTAACCAAATGTTTTAAGACACTCACTGGTAAATTACTCACTGATAATGCTGCCAGTGAAATAACATCTCCACTTTTGACAATGTCTTTCAAATCTTCGAACGAAATAATTTGCATACGATTATCCCCTATCATTCATAATTACAATCATTCCATAAAAGACCTCCCCAATAAAATGTAAGCCCTTACATTAGTAAATATAACATAGTGTAAATATGAAAGAAAAGTAAAAAGGTATACGACAATATCTTTTTAATTACAAATTCGAAATAATTACAACTAACACTTAGTACCTCCTCACATACTGTAGTTGTAATATTTTTTAAAATAATTATCGCTCGTTCAGAACATACGTATACCCTGAAAATCATTACGTATACAAAAAACTTCATTATATCAATAAAATATTATGGTCATTAAATTACTCATGCATCGTATATACAACAACATTGAAATACCAATCACCAAGGGAAAATATCACATCTCACACTAAAATAATTTGAAATATTATTGTTTGATAAATGAAACAATAATACACAAGCAATTAATTAGAAGGAAGATGATGAATGAATCACACTACAAAAAGAAAACATAAAAAAAGCCATTCCGACTTAACGGAATGGCTTCTGTGGTTCAACACTATTTATTTAATTCTAAAGCTTCTGCTGTTTGTTTACGAGTTTTCTTCAATAAAGCAGTATCTTCGATTAAAGATTCACCATATGAAGGGATGATTTCTTTAATTTTAGATTCCCATTTATCCATATATTGAGGGAAGTTCTTCTCGATTACTTCTAAAGCTACAGATACTGATGTTGATGCTCCTGGTGATTCACCTAATAAAGCAATTACAGTATGGTCTTCTGAATTTACAACTTCTGTACCGAATTGAATAAATCCACGGCCATGTTCTTCTGTATCTTTAATAACTTGTACACGTTTACCAGCGATATGAATATCCCAATCTTCGTCTTTTGCATCTGGTACAAATCGACGCAATTCTTTCATACGATCTTCTTTACGTTGTAATACTTGTTGAATTGAATATTTTACAAGTGATAAGTTTTTAACACCTGAAGATAACATTGTCACAACATTACTTGTATTAATAGATTTAAATAAATCTAAGTTAGATCCGTTTTTCAAGAATTTCGGACCGATTGCTGCGAATGGACCAAATAGTAAACTTTCTTTTCCTTGAATATAACGTCTGTCTAAGTGAGGTACAGTCATTGGTGGTGTGCCAGGTGGCTCTTTACCATAAACTTTGGCATTATGTTCACTTACAACTTTAGGGTTGTTACATACTAAGAATGCACCACTAATTGGGAATCCTCCAAGATGTCTACTTTCAGGAATTTTTGTTTTTTGTAGTAATGGAATGGCATGTCCGCCTGCACCGATAAAGATATAATCAGCAACATGCGTTTCTACTTTACCAGTTTCTAAATTACGAACTTTAACTTCCCATTTACTATTAGAAAGTTGTTTAAAGTCTACTACTTCATGACGGAAATGAACTTGTGCATTTTCGTGTTTTTCGATATTTTTAACTAATTTACGTGTTAATTCACCGAAGTTAACATCTGTACCTTCGTCAATTTTACTTGCTGCAAGTGGTTCGTTTGAATTACGACCTTTCATCATTAAAGGCATCCACTCAGCTAATACTTTATGATCTTCTGTATAAGTTAAGCCTTCAAACATTGGTAGAGATTTTAATGCATCATAACGACGTTTTAAGAAATCTACATTTCGAATACCCATTACGAAACTGATGTGTGGTAATGGTCTAATGAATTCTTGAGGATTCTCGATAGCTTTACTCTTAACTAAGTATGACCAAAATTGCTTAGAAATTTCGAATTGCTCGTTAATTTCTTTCGCTCTTTCAACATCAATTGAACCGTCCTCTTGCTCAACTGTGTAGTTTAATTCGCATAGCGCAGCATGACCTGTACCAGCATTATTTTTTTCATTTGAACTTTCAATTGCTGGTTGTTCTAATCTTTCGAATAACTTAATATTCCAATCTGGTTCAATATTTTTCAAAAAAGAACCAAATGTCGTACTTAAAATACCAGCACCAATGAGAATAACGTCTTTTGGTTGGTTATTATCCATTTTGATCACCTTTCTAAAATTTAAGATGTATTATATTCATGAATTGGGTATACATAAATATAAAGGTCTGAAAGAATTGCAACTTTCTTTAAGAGATATCTTAATTCTTTATATACCAATTCTAAATTAATATTGTGTAAAAGTAAATCATAAGGTGTTCTGGTCATACTATGTGTTGTAATAATACATTAAAAATTTTTATTTGAGCTTTCTAGTTGTAATTTCTATTGTGTAATAATACACTAATGTTAAATAGGTATTTGTCTCTTGCTTTGAATTTTGGATATTCATTATGAGTAATCAAGGAGGTTTTTCAAATGACTGTTGAAGGTAAAAATCTTATAAAAGTGAACCGACAGAATGAACAAAGATCTTCAGAGATTTCAGTTATGATTGAAGAAGGTGGATTAGGCGCTGATAATTACTATCAAATTATTAAGCCAAACGCGAGCCATAGGGAAACAGAGGAAAACATTTTCCAATTCGAAGATGAAGTTAGTCAAAAAAGTGATTCTGAATTAATCGACTTACTTATTGTCAATGCACAGGAACATACTGCAGAGAATTACAAAGAAGCACAAAATATTATTAAAACTGAGTTATTGAAACGAATGTGTTAAGTGGATTTATAATATAAGACTGGACCATGATTGATATGGTCCAGTTTTTTATTTATTTTGCCGGCTAACGATCTTGTTTTCGACTCTTGATCGTTAGCCTCCTTCTATCTACTATCCTTTTTTGTATATCTTTGGTAAATTATGGTACAATATTTCTTATTGGAAATTTTTACAATTTATTGAGGAGTCAATGTGAAATGAATGGTCAAATGAAAGAGATAAAGTCACACTCAATTCGTTATTTATATGGTTTAGATGGCTTACGTGCAATTGCGGTTATAGCTATCATCATTTATCACCTTAATCCTAAGTGGTTATCGGGTGGTTTTTTAGGTGTGGATACTTTTTTTATCATTTCTGGCTATTTAATCACGAGCTTATTAATCCATGAATATCAACATACAGGCACGATTGACCTCTTACATTTTTGGAAGAAACGTATTAAAAGGTTACTGCCGGCAGTCTTATTTTTATTAAGTATTGTACTCATATATACGCTATTATTTGAACCGAGTATTATTAAAAATGTGAAACAAGATACGTTTGCTGCTTTATTTTATGTATCCAATTGGTGGTATATTTTTCATCATGTTAGTTACTTTGATAGCTTTAAAGTGATGCCACTTAAACATTTATGGAGTTTAGCAATTGAGGAACAATTTTACGTATTTTGGCCAATTTTATTAATGATTTTACTTCGCATTAAAAAGTTGAAAAGACATTTCGTTTTAGTTGTATTTATATCTTCTCTTATTTCATTATTGTTAATGATTTTAATTGCTGAACCGAATGTTGATAATTCAAGAGTGTATTTTGGAACAGACACTAGATTACAAACTTTGTTATTAGGTGTATTACTAGCATACATATGGCCGCCTTTTAGATTGAAACAGCAAATTATAACGCCGTTAAAGATTGGAATCGAAACGATAGGTTGTATTTCAATTGCGCTATTAATTTATTTTATGTTGACTGTTTCATCCAATGACAATTGGTTATACTTTGGTGGTATTCATCTTATATCTTTAAGTTCTTTACCTGCCATTGCGAGTGCCGTTCATCCTAGTACGTTATTATCTAAAGCATTAGGTAATCGATTATTGTTATGGATTGGACAGAGATCCTATAGTTTATATTTATGGCATTATCCTGTCATAACATTTACCAATAAGCATTTCGTTCAAGGGCAAATCCCCTTTTACATGATATTGATTGAAATCATATTAACGTTACTGTTAGCTGAATGTTCATATCGCTATGTTGAAGTACCCATTAGAGTACGAGGGTTAGCCTATTTTAAACCTGGAAAAGCTCAATTAAAATCACTCATTGCTAAAAGTAGCATTACTTTAGTATTAGTTGGTCTTACGTTAACAATACTTTCAGGACATTTTGATTATTTACAACAAACGCAACATCATCATGCCAAGACGACGTTTAAAGTTTCAAATCACGATGATAGGAATAGTTTGATATTACCTATTCCTAAAATTAATGTTAATAGCGAACAAACCATTAATCATAAAGGGAAACATCAAGAAAAGATGTTATTTATCGGTGATTCCGTCATGGTTGATATCGGCGAAGAAATACATAAAGCATATCCAGATGCAATAATAGATTGTAAAGTCGGCCGTAATTTAAATGATGCTATTCCACTCGTTCAAGAGAAATACAGTACATTTAACAAAGCTAATCAACAAGTAGTACTTGAACTTGGAACGAATGGCGATTTTTCATATGATGATTTGACGAAGCTCATTAAAATGTTCGGTAATGCCCATGTTTACGTCGTTAACACACACGTACCAAGAGATTGGGAACAAAGTGTCAACGAAAAACTTTCGAAAGCAGCAGATTCACATAAGAATGTTCAATTAGTCAATTGGTATCAAAAAGCAAAAGACCATTCAGAATACTTCGCATATGACGGCGTGCATTTAGAATATAAAGGCGTACAAGCACTCGTATCCGAAATAAATAAACATGTGAAATCATGATATTTGCAATTAACAAAAAACAGTCTAGAACCCTATTTCGTTCTAGACTGTTTTTTTCGTTTAGCTCTTATTGTTTCTTCTATAATTGAACCGACTATGAGACCGACTGAGATGATGATTTTTCCTATTAATAAAATCATACGAAATCACCCTTTAATAACATATTTGAGTTCTGAAACAAGTAATTATATTTGTGCTAATAATCCATAAGATTGCATTCTATCCTCATGCGTTATTGTATTTGTACTAACCATGATTTCATCACATTGATATTCTGCTTGAATCGCTTGAAGTCTTGATTGAACGGTTTCGACATCACCTATGATCATATTGTCTTTCATATCATAAAGCATTTCTTTTTCTCGGTCACTTAACGCATCAAATGTTTGTACTTTTTCCTTTTTATCTTCACCTTGCGCTTTAGGTATTAAACTTTCTATCGCAAGTGTTTCAGCTTCTTGATTAGTCTCTGCACATATAACAGATACCGTAACAATCACTTTAGGCGTTTCTTGATTTCTTTGTTCAAAGTGTTCACGGTAACGATCAACAATTGCACGACCATCTTGATCACTCATAAAAGCACCGAACACATATGGCATGCCATTTTTAGCAGCAAGTAAAGCACTTTTCTCACTTGTTCCTAATAACCAAGGTATTGGTGGTACATCAGGTTGAGGTAACACGTTTACTTTATGATATTCGTGATTTAAAGGAAATTGCCCTTCCAAGAACATCAATAATTCTTCTAACAGTTCTGGTAAAGCCCACACTTGCTTTAAAAACTGCGTCGATAATGCATTAGTTGCTTCCGCTGAGCCACCGGGTGCTCTACCTATACCTAAATCTACTCTATTTGGAAATAACGTAGCCAGAGTATTAAACTGTTCTGCAACTTTATAAGGTCTATAGTGTGGTAATAATATGGCACCTGCGCCAATTCTTATATGGTTTGTATGCGCACCAATATAAGAAAGTAATACTTCTGGTGCTGAGCTTGCAAGGTTAGACAAACCGTGATGTTCAGTTAGCCAATACCTTTCATAACCTAAAGCCTCTCCTAATTGTGCTAATGCCAACGAATCTTTAAAAGCATCATGTGCTGTTTGACCAGGTGCAATCGGTGATTGATCAAGTATACTTAACTTCATATTGTTCATCCTTTTTGTTCCTCAGGTATTTCTATAAGGACAAGACGGTACACCGCAACTTGATTTTCCTCATATAAATTTGTTAAAGACGTTGAATAATTGTAGATTTCACCTTTAAATTGCTTATTTTTAGCCGGAACTTCAACATCAAAATGCCCTCTATATAACAAAACAGCAATATCGTGATACGCTTCGCTCGTTACATTAAATTCAATCGTTACTTTATATAACCCATCTACAGTTTCGTCTTCAAAATGTGTTAATGGAATATCCGTTTCATCTAAATATATATGTTCAACCATTTATGTCACCTTCAAAATTTATATTTAATATCTAAGTTCAGTATAATATGTCGAAAGATATAATACATGCATTCTGTTTATAGCGCATGAATACTTGAGTGAGTATCTAATCATTTATTTGTCACGCATTCATTAAACGCTTACAATATAATATGAATCTAAATGTGGACTTGAAATGTGGTGGGATTATTGTTAGAAAGACATGTGAAATTAATGAAACTATTACTTTTAAATCGTGATAGTTATTTAAACGGGACTGAAATAGCTGACTATTTGAATGTTTCAAATAGAACTGTAAGAAGCGATATTAAATATATTAATAGTGAAATTAAAGATGTCATTATCAGTATTAAAGGGCGTGGTTATCAATTAAATCACGAGTTGTATCAAACTGAAGAGATAGAAACCATTCTGAATCAATATACGGAAAAGAACGGTCAAACGCTCATCAAGATGGCTTATCAATTATTAATGTATAAACAATCTGTTACGCTTGAGCAATTATCTGATGACTATGCTTTAACGAAGAATGAACTCATCGATCATTTAAATCAAATTCAAGCTTGGTGTGAGTCTTATGACGTTGCAATTAACCTTGTTAAAAGAAAAGGCGTAACGGTAAGTGGCAATGAAATGGATATTCGCAATGCTATTCTTCATTTAAACCAGCTCTCTACAAACAATGTTAAAGTAGAGGACTTTATTTTTAATGAAATTCCAAAAGCGCATAGCGAATTAATGATGCATATTATGGAACAACACTTAGAGCATCACCATATTCAAACTTCAAAAGTGCATATTAAACAGTTGCTCGTACACCTGATCATTATTTTCAAAAGAATCCACGATACAACTGAACAATGGGATATTAATCAAGAGGCATTGGCCATTTCTCGGGCAATTATAGAAGATATTAATAGACAGCTTAAATACACTTTAAGCGATGAAACAGCGAAGCTATTTTCATTTTTTATTAGCTATTATTTTGACAAATATGACCTAGGCTTCAAACAAATATTTATTCAAAGTTATATTGAACGTTTAATTTATCAAATGAATGCCAAAGTCGGTATAGATTTTATGCAAGATGCTGTACTTCGTGAAAATGTTTATTCACATTTCAGCAGAACATATTTGCGCATTGTTAAGAACGTTTATATTAACAATCCGCTTACAGAGGATATTAAACAGCAATACCCGTTTGTGTTCAACGCTTTATATGAAACGGTTCATTTACTTGAAGAAGATGCACAACTCAATTTAAGTGAAGATGAGATAGCATTTTTAGCATTGCATTTTCAATCATCAATAGATCGTAATGTACAAGATCAATTTAATGTTGTCATTACTTGTTATTACGGACTTGGGATTTCAAGCTTATTAGAAGCAAAAATTCAAAAATTAAACCATAAAATTAATATTACGGATACGATTAAACTTGAAGATGTTTCAACATACCCATTCACTAACACAGATATACTTGTTACAACACACGACATTGACTTGACACATCTACCTAGTAATGTACAAGTTGTTCAAGTATCGCCGTTATTTTCAGAAGAAGATGCACATAAATTTCAAACCATTTTAAATCAGAAGCAAAACCCTGTTTTAAACAACGATGCATTATTGCCTATCGACTTTCTATCAGTACCGATCGAAACAGACATACATTCTACTGTTGATATATTCCAACATGCAGAATATTTGCTTAATCAACAACATGCAATATCAAGTGGGTATATTGAAAGTGCGTTAGAAAGGGAGAAGTTCTCATCAACTTATATTGGAAATGGCATTGCTATTCCACATGGCGACCCTACTAAAGTATTTAAGTCACATGTATTAATGTTTAGACTCCGACAAGATATATCATGGAAACAGCATAAAGTTCATTTAGTATTTTTCTTATCTATTGCAGACAAAGATAAACAAGTAATGAAGAAAATCATACACAGTGTTGCTACATTAACAGAACAAAATGTTACGCATTTACTAAAACTAGAAGATGAACCATTCAAACAATATATCATTGAACGTTTTAAAGAATAATTGCCACTACTAACGGCAATTATTCTTTTTTATGCTTTAGTGAATGCGTTTACAATTGAATTAAGAAGGAGCTGACGTTATGAAAATATTAGCAATTACATCTTGTCCAAACGGGATTGCACATACTTATATGGCTCAAGAAAAATTAGAACAAGCCGCAAAAGAAATGGGCATAGATATTAAAGTAGAAACACAAGGTGGTGTCGGTGCAGAAAATGTTCTGACATCAAAAGAAATTAGAGAAGCAGACGGTATTATTATCGCTGCTGACAGACAAGTTGATTTATCAAGATTTGACGGGAAACGATTAATTAACGAAAGTGTTAGAGAAGGTATTCACAACCCTAAATTATTAATTCAACGCATCATCGATCAAGATGCGCATATCCATCATGAAAAAGGTGGCAATAAACAAACAGATGATGACGAAGATCAAAAAAGCGGTCTACAAATGGTCTACCAACATTTAATGAATGGTGTTTCATTCATGGTGCCATTTATCGTAGTCGGTGGTTTATTAATGGCCATTGCTTTAACTTTAGGTGGGCATACAACACCTGAAGGCCTTAAAATTCCTGATGATTCATTCTGGAAATCTATTGAAAATATCGGTAGTTTAGCATTTAGCTTTATGGTCCCAATTCTAGCTGGTTACATTGCAGTTAGTATTGCTGATAAACCAGGTTTAGTACCAGGTATGATTGGTGGCGCAATTGCTGCTGATGGTAGCTTTTACGGAAGTGAAGCTGGTGCAGGATTCTTAGGTGGTATTGTCGCTGGTTTCTTAGCAGGTTATATTGCAAAATGGATTAAAAACATTAAAATTCCTAAAGCAATGGCACCGATTATGCCAATTATCATTATTCCTATTATTTCTTCAATTATTGTAGGACTTATTTTCATATTTGTTATTGGTGCACCGATTGCGAGTATTTTTGAAGGCTTAACAACATGGTTAAAAGGTATGCAAGGTACAAATAGTATTATCTTAGCGCTTATTATCGGAGCTATGATTGCATTCGATATGGGTGGTCCAGTAAACAAAGTTGCTTTCTTATTCGGATCAGCTTTAATTGCTGAAGGAAACTATGCCGTTATGGGTATGGTTGCAGTAGCTGTATGTACACCACCAATTGGTTTAGGTCTTGCTACTTTTATCAATAGACGTAAATTTAATAAAGGTGAAATTGAAATGGGTAAAGCATCATTTACGATGGGCTTATTTGGTATTACTGAAGGTGCTATTCCATTCGCCGCACAAGACCCATTACGTATTATTCCTGCAAATATGATTGGTGCAATGGTTGCAGCAGCGATCGCAGCTATAGGTGGCGTTGGCGATAGAGTTGCACATGGTGGTCCGATTGTAGCTGTACTTGGTGGTATCGATAAAATACTATGGTTCTTTATTGCTGTCATCATCGGAAGTAGTGTTACAATGCTTGTTACACTTTTATTAAAGAAAAAAGAAGCAACAGTTGCAACACCTGAAATGGAATCATCTAATAGCGGTATCACAACATCATTTATGGGATTAGATGAAGATGATAACGATCAAAAAGAAACATCAAGTTCAAATGATGAAACTCAGACAGAATCAGAACAAGTCTTTCATGAAAAAGTCATTACGATAGAAGACGCTGAGATGTCTCGAGATGACGCAATAGATAAACTGATTCACAATTTAAAACATCACAACTTTATAGACGATGAAGAAATGTTAAAAGAAGCTGTATTGAAACGCGAATCAGAATCAACAACAGCAATCGGTATGAATGTAGCCATCCCGCATGCTAAATCAAATGTTGTCAAACAGCCTGTCGTAGCTGTTCTGAAAAACAAACATGGTGTTGAATGGGAAAGCTTAGATGAAACACAACCTAAAATCATCTTCTTAATTGCTGTACCAAATGATAGTAGTGATACACACTTGAAGCTATTACAAAGACTGTCACGTACACTTATGGATGATGAAACAAGAGAAAAATTAATCAACGCTGAAAGCACAGAAGCTATTTATAACATTTTGAAAGAAATTTAATTTAAAAAGCCTGGAACGAAGGGAGTGTAAAATAAACTGTGTAAGTAGAGAACGTACGACTCTACTTCACAGTTTATTTTTTATATAATCTAGCGCGCTATCGCTTACTA
>NZ_JAJNHJ010000011.1:0-81438 GCF_022386965.1 Mammaliicoccus sp. B-M6 | reverse complement strand
AATATTATTCTAGCATGTAGAGATGCATTTTTTAATACAACGGTGAAACCATACTGTACCATACGCATAGCGTATGGTTTTAATTACACAATCAAAAAAGACTCGAGGCATTAACCTCGAGTCTTTACTATTTATGATGCTTTATCTGAACTGTTTGATGAACTACTGCTTGATGAGCTAGATGATCCGCCTTGCAAGTCTTCTATTTTTTTAGCGTCTTTTGCTTCATCTGGAATCTTAATTTCATCAATTTTGTTTAACTTATTATAAGTGACGTTTGTCTTCATATCAGCAGTTTCGTCATCTTTAGTTAATTTAGCATTTAATTTGTATGAATCAATATGATTATCTTTATTTACTTTCAATACGGCATTACCTTTTACTTTATCAACTTGTGATTCAAATTGTTCTAGTTGATCTTTGTTACCTGAGGCGTTAGCTAACTTAGTGAAATCTTCTTTGTTTTTGATGTCATATGTAAGTTCATATCCATCGTCAACTTTTTTAGATTTCGCATCTTTAAAAGCACTTAAAGTTTTTGCGTATTTTTCATAATTTAATTGGTCTAGAGAACTATCGATATTCATATTTTCTACTTGAGAAGATAAGTCTACCCATTGATCATCTACTTTAGCAATCATTTTATCGCCTTGTACATAAATTGACATTTTCTGACCAGCTTGGTCCATATCTAATTTAGCTGTTTCTTTTTCATCAACATCCATGCCAACTTCTACAGTTTGACTATCTTCGCCTTCAGCAGAAACTTCGATTTTGTTATCAGTATGATAACTTTTAACATCTTTCGCACTACTTTGTAAGTCTTTTACGACTTGGCTAGAACTTTTAGTATCATCTTTCTTTTCTGATTTTGTATCAGAATCTGAACTATCTGAGCCATTCCCGCATGCTGCTAAAACAAGTGTTGATGATAAAAATAAACTTCCAAGTATTCTATATTTCATATTACTTCCTCCTTTGTTTTAACTATACTAACACTATGCAATTCATAATAGCAAAAAATTATATAATTACATAAGTTATGAATGTAAATTATTTGAGTTTTTTCTTAGGTGAAAGTATTAAAATAACAATAGTTGCTACAATTACTTTAAATATAAATTTCATTTAATATCACTCCGAAAGTGTTTGAGGTTGTGGACCTTTTTGCTTTCTCTTTGTTGGGTCTAATTTCTTTTCAATATATCCTAAAAATAAATCACTTAATACTGCTAATAAAGCGGTAGGGATTGCACCGGCTAAGATTAATGATGTACCATCAGTAGCGTTTGTACCTCTAATAATGATATCACCAAGTGTAGATGATCCAATAAATGATCCGATTGCAGTAACACCAATTGCAATAACGAACGCGATTCTTATACCACCAATCATTACAGATAAAGAAAGGGGAAGTTCAACCATCGTTAAGATTTGACGTGATGTCATACCCATACCTTTACCAGCATCTTTAATACTAGAATTTACGTTATTAATTCCGGTATACGTATTTTTGATAATCGGTAATAAAGCGTATAAGAATACTGTCATAACAACAGTGTTTGAACCAAGTCCCATCACAAGCATTAATATAGCAAGTAGGGCAAGTGCTGGAACCGTTTGAATAATATTAGCTAGTGAAATGACAAAGCCAGATAATTTAGAATATCTAGCAATGAAAATGCCTACTGGTATACCTATTATAACCGCAAATAACACACCATAAACAGAAATAAGTAAATGAGTTAGAAAAAGTTGAAATATATATCCACCATTTGTTGCATAATAATCGACTAATTGTGACCATACATTATTATCAACCACTATTACTCACCATCCTTTTCATCGTCAAAATAATTGTGCTTTTTAAGGAATTCTTCAGCTACTACAGCAGGTTCTTTAAGGTTGTTATCTGCTTCGTAGTTTAATTTTTGCATTTGTTCTGTTGAGATTTTTCCTCTTAATTTATTCATTGCACGATCAACATAAGGTTTTTCTTTAATTAAAGATTTTGTAACTAATGGACTTGCATCGTATGGTGGGAAGAAGTTCAAGTCATCTTCAAGCACAACTAAATCATAGCTCGCAATTCTTCCGTCTGTTGTATAACCTAAAACAACGTCCATTTTACCTGTGTTTAACGCATCATATACAAGGCCGATTTGCATTGGACGAGTACGTTTAAAATCGAAACCATATTTTTCTTTAAATGCTGGGTATCCATCGCCAGGACGTTTCATCCAAGATGAATCAACGCCAGCTTCTAATTTATTTGCTACTTTTTTCATATCTGAAACTTTTTTAAGGTTGTATTTCTTCGCTGTCTCTTTCGTAACCATCATGGCATAAGTGTTTTCAAAACCATATGAACCATACCATTTTTGGTCATAATCTTTATCGAATGCATCTCTCACTACTTTTAAAGCTTTTTTAGGATCGGTGATAGGGTCTTTACCTAATGCACCTGTTAAATCAGTTCCCGTATATCTAGCACTTGAAATGTTAACATCTCCACTATTTTGAGCATTAAATGTAACAGTTGATGATCCTAAATTATTGATAAGCTGTATGTTGTTTTCTTTTACGTTATCTTTTTTAGCTTCATGTTCTATCATTAATTTATCTATGTGTCCCATAATTTGTGATTCACTTGTATTTTGCATACCTATTTTTATTGAGTTTTCATCACCTGAAGCGCCAAGAAAAGGTAATGAACATCCAGATAAAATGACAGATAAAGCCATGATAGGCAATAACAGTTTAAAATATCTATTCATGTTTATATTTCCTCCTTATCTTGAAACTTTTAACCCTTTAGGTGTAACCCATAGTTCAACTTTAGAAAGTACAAAGTCCATAATAAGCGCGATTAATGTAACACTTATGGCACCGCCAATAATTAAATCAGGTTGGTATAAGTTCAAACCATTAAAGATAAAGTCACCTAAACCACCAGCACCAATGAAACTTGCTAATGTTGCCCAACTGATTGCATAAACACTTGATAAACGTACGCCACTCATAATAACTGATATAGCAAGTGGTAATTCAATCATGAACATCTCTTGGAATTTTGTCATTCCCATACTAAGTCCTGCTGCTTTAACATTTTTATCAACATTATTGATGCCGATATATGTGTTGTTTAAAATTGGTAATAAGATATAAATAAATAATGCTAAAATGGCAGGTAATTTACCAACACCTAAGAAAGGAATCATAAGTGCTAATACTGCTAATGACGGAACGGTTTGTAGAACACTTGCAATAGATAATACGAGTTTGGCTAACTTTTTAGTTCGTGTTAATAAAATGCCAAGAGGTATCGCTACGATCATTGCTAAAAGTAAAGCTAATAATGAAATATAGAAGTGTTCCAGTGTTTTCTGAAGTAGTTCGTTTCCGTTAACTTGTAAGAATTCGATCACTATTTTTCACTCCTTATTTTATATCACTTTTTTCAGTTACTTCTTCTATTTCTTCTGTTTGTCCCCATATAGAATCGTAAACAATATCTACTAAGCTTGCTCTTGTTATAACACCTTTTATGTAATATTGTTCATCAACCACAGGAATTAATCTCACATTTCGTTTTAAAATTGTACGAACAGAGTCTTGAAGCATCGTACCTGTCTTAACTGTATAAATATCTCGATGCATAATATCGATAATGTCTGATTTTTTTCGATATCCTTCGTTTAAATCTTCAATATCAATATATCCAACAAGTTTACCTTTTACATTTGTAATAAATAGCGTATCTACGCGTCGCTCTCTCATAATTGAAACAGCTTCGTCTATTGTTTTCTCAGAAGTGATGGCAATTGGGTCTTTCATTGCATCATCAACAACACGTATGTTAGGTCTATCTTGTATAAGTCTGTTTTGACCGATAAACTCACGTACGAAATCATTAGCTGGATTTTTTAAAATATTATTTGGTGTATCAAATTGAATGATTTCACCTTGAGACATAATACAAATTCTATCTGCTAATTTAATCGCTTCATCCATATCATGCGTTACAAATATAATGGTTTTACCCAGTTTTTGTTGCAGCGTCTTAACAAGGTCTTGCAATGTATCTCTCGTAATAGGATCTAACGCACCAAATGGTTCATCCATTAAAATGATATCTTGGTCTGCAGCAAGTGCTCTTACAACACCAATACGTTGTTGTTGTCCACCAGATAATTGAGATGGATATAAATCTAAATATGATTCTGGTAAGTCTACTAATTTAATAAGTTCTTTAGCTTTTTTCTCTTTTTCTTCTTTAGTCCATTTAAGTAATTTAGGTACTAATACGATATTTTCACGTATTGTCATATGTGGCATTAAACCAATTTGTTGAATGACATAACCTATATTTCTTCTTAAATTAACTGGATTCATCTTGCTTAAATCTTTACCGTCAAGCGTAATTGTCCCGCTAGTTGGCTCAATCATGCGGTTAATCATTCTTAAAGCAGTTGTCTTCCCGCTACCACTCGTACCGATAAAAGCTATGAATTCACCAGATTCAATTTCCATATTGATGCTATTAACGGCTTTTTTACCGCCACGATAAACTTTAGTTAAGTCTTGGATTGATAACATAACACTTCTCCTTTTTTTGAAATTTATAATAATGACGTTTATTATTATAACACAATAGTTGCATAATTATGAAAATCGCCCAAATCGTGTAATTTATGTTTATTGTTATTTAAAAAAAGGAATAAATACAAAAAGTGTGAATGAGACTAATGTTATATATAAAGACATATTATGTTTTCCACATGTATAATAGATTTATAAAATTGAATGATTTTTGCATAATATGCATTGAGAGATTTGGAGGGGTACAATTTGAAAGTAGCTATAATAGGAATGGGAACGGCTGGTGTTAGTACGTTAAATCAATTAGCAAAGCATAAAAAATTCAAAAAAATAACCGTAGATATATTTGATAGTGTCGAAGATATGGGTATGGGCAAGCCATTTCAAAATGATAGTGATCGTTTACTCATTAACTTACCAGCTAATCAAATGTCTTTAAGTCCAGATGATACGAAAGATTTTAAAAAATGGTATAAGAAAAATGATGATTTTGACTATGGTAAAGCGAAATATTTACCACGATTAGTATTCGGTCATTATATGAAATCTATTTTAAATGACTTGTTAAATAAACACGATAATATATTCGTACATAAGCATAAAGTTGATAGTTGCTATGTCGAAGAAATTAAAGATGAAAGAGGTCAATATAAAATAGATGTCTGTTATATAGAAGATGATGAAGCGGTATGTCAAAAGTATGACTATGTATTTTTGACAATAGGAACTTTACCTTATAAAGATCCATACAATTTATCTGGATTAAAAGGCTATATTGAATCACCATATCCAACAATTAAAGCATTGCGTGATGTAAAAGAAAATGACGATATTGCGATAATTGGAACGGGACTTAGTTCAATAGATGTCATTAGATTTGTGATGGAAAATCATAAACAACTGCCTATAACTGTAGCATCAAGACATGCTCAATTTCCGACAGTTAGAGGTATTAAACATGAAATTAATTTGAAGTATATTACGAAAGATGCAATAGAAAAATTAAAAAAGACGCATAAAGGTATCGCACCATTAAAAGAAATAGAAAACCTCTTTGCAAAAGAATGTGAATATCAAAATATTAACTTGAAGAAAATGCTTTATCGATTTAAAAAAGATAATGTAGCAAATATGAAATATGATTTAAGACATGAAGATGAAGTAGGGCATTTCCAATCATTTGTTGAAGAAGTAAAACATCATATGATTCCTGTTTGGAATGCCATGACACTCGATGATAAGACGACATTTTTAGAAAAGTATGGACATCACTTTAAACGTAATGCGAATCCAATGCCTCAATCATCTGCTAAACAATTAATCGAATGGATTGAAAATGGAGATATTGTCGTTAAAGAAGGTTTAGAAAATGTACGAAAATATTACGGTAAATTTAGAATTAAATATGAAGGTGAACAAGAAGAATCAAGTTATCATTATGTCATAAATGCAACTGGTCCTAAAAAACATTTGTCAGAACTGACAGAAGAAGAGCATTTTATTAAAGGATTAGAGAACAAACAAATTATAGCTGCACATCCATTTGGAGGTATTCTAGTCATGCCATATTCAAATGAAGTTATTAGTCCTAAATTCGGTACAATGCCTAATTTAAAAGTGATTGGACAATTAACAAGTGGTGTTAATTTTGATGTAAATGGCGTTTCACTATTAGTCGATCAATCCGTAAGAGCAGTCAATGACTTATATGTTGAATTAGAAGAAAGAAAAAAAGTTAAAAAGGCAAAATCTAAAAAGAAATAGAATAAAGGAAGTTGAAATGTAAGCTTGAGACAGTGTTTGATGTCTCAAGCTTATTTTTATGTACGGGTGATGGGGCTTTAGAAGCAGTTTTGGCTGAAAGTGCAAATAAGAATACCAGTATTAACACTTCTGAGTAGTTTTGTAATTAAGGCCGTCCATAGTAACAAATCGGACGAGTTTTGTAAATAAGGGGTCTATAGTTACACTTCAGCCGACTTTTGTAACTAAGGCCCCCGTTATAAACAAGTTTGACCAGAAGTGTTTACAACAACCCCGTTATGAACAAGTTTGGTCAGAAATGTTCACAAAGCCCGCCGTTATCAGCTTTTTAAAACCATCAGACAAACACCTGCTAAATAAATTTAACTTCTTCATTTGTAATTCTTAGTGAAATGGTATAGAATGATGTCATCAGTGATTACTGATATATAATTTAATAATATATTCTTTCGGGGCAGGGTGAAATTCCCAACCGGCGGTATAATAGCCCGCGACCCATAAGTGATTTTTCATTTATGGCTGATTCAGTAACATTCTGAAGCCGACAGTATAGTCTGGATGGGAGAAAGAATAGACGACAGCGTATGCTATACGCTTATTTCGTTATACTTAAAATGTTAAAGTCTTTTTTCATAAAAGGCTTATTTCGTGATGCATTTTTACTCCCAACCACCGAAAAGTGATTTTCGGTGGTTTTTATTTTTAGGAGGTAAAGAAATGAATCAATATTTAGATTTTGCAATTGATTTAGCTGAACGTGTACAAGGGCAGACGGGTACGAATCCTTCTGTTGGTGCAGTAATTGTTAAAGATCATAAAATCATAGGTTTTGGAGCGCATTTAAAAAAGGGTGAAGCACATGCTGAAATACAAGCTTTAAAAATGGCAGGTGAAGATGCTCAAGGTGCAACAATATATGTTTCTTTAGAACCTTGTTCACACTATGGATTAACACCACCTTGTGCGCAAGCGATTATCGACAATGGTATTCAATCAGTTGTATATGCAGTTAAAGATGGTTCTCTTAAAAATAGTGGTCATGAAATGTTGTACGAAGCTGGAATAGATGTAAAACATGAGCCTTCAAAAAGAGCAGAAGACTTATATGAGGCATTTTTTCATCAACAACAAACGAAATTACCTTTTATTACTTTGAAAATTTCTACGAGTCTAGATGGTAAAGTTGCGACAGATTACAAAGAAAGTAAATGGATTACATCTAAAGAAGTTAAACAAGATGTATTAAAATTGCGCTCACAACATGATGCAATTATGACAGGTGGGATGACAGTACGAGAAGATAATCCATTATTAACTTCTCGTAATCCTGAGTTAAGTAATCCAACTAGAATTGTATTAACAGAGCAATCAAGCTTTGAAGGTGATTATGAAATATTCAAAGATGAAGATAATCCTGTAGTTGTTGTAACGAGTTCGGAATCATTTCACACGTATGAGAATCAACATATTAAAGTTAAGAACAGTGATTTATCAAATTTAAAAACGATTATGAAAGATTTATATGAAGAAGGATATGCTCAAGTGATGGTTGAAGCAGGTCCTAAACTTGTAAGTCAGTTTATAGAACAAGACTTAGTAGACCAATTAATTATTTATCAAGCCCCGAAGATGATTGGTGGTCAAGGAAAATATCAATATTATCAAACGCATGATGTCGTTCCTTTATCCAATAGTAAATTATTTGAAATTATATCAACAGAAATCATTGGTGGAGATCTTAAAATAACATTAAGAAAGAAGTGACAAGATGTTCACAGGACTCATTGAAACAGTTGGTGTAATCAAGAATACAAGCACAAACCAAGGCGTTAAAACATTAACAATTGAAGCCACTGAAATAATGGATGATTTATCACTAGGTGATTCCGTTGCTGTTAATGGTGTTTGTCTGACCGTTACTGAGAAAGCAAGTTCTACTTTTAAAGTGGAAGTGATTACTGGAACAATCTCAGTAACTTATTTAGAACATTTGAAAATGAATGACAAAGTCAATCTTGAAAGAGCGATGTTAGCGAATGGGAGATTTGGCGGTCATTTTGTAAGTGGACATGTAGATGGTCAAGGCATTATTAAACATATTTCAAAAAGACAAGATGAATGGATTATTGAAATATCTACAGAAGCGCATTTATTAAATCAAATGATTGATAAAGGATCTATCACAGTTGATGGTGTTAGTTTGACAATTTTTAAATTATATCCTCAAAAATTTGAAATTCATTTAATCCCTGAAACGAGAGATCGTACAATCTTTGTTAATAAAAAACAAGGCGACAGCGTACATATTGAAACGGATTTGTTATTTAAATATGTGCAGAAAGCAACAGGACAAAATCATTCAAATTTATCCGAAGAGAAATTACTTAATCTAGGATTTTAGGAGGCTATAACATGTTTGATAACGTAGAAGATGCCATACAAGAACTTAAAAGTGGTAAACCGATTATTGTAGTAGATGATGAAGATAGAGAAAATGAAGGTGACCTCGTCGCTATATCTGAGTATTTAACAGCTGAAACGATTAATTTTATGGCTTCACATGCGAGAGGTTTAATCTGTGCACCGATTAGTAGTGAAATTGCCCAACAATTTGGCTTGAAATTGATGACTGAAACAGGTGATAAATATAAAACTGCATTTACTGTAAGTATTGATCATGCATCGAGTACGACAGGGATTAGTGCTTTTGAAAGAGCAGATACGATTAAAGCATTAATTAATGAAACGTCACCGTCAGCATTTGTTCAACCAGGTCACGTATTTCCGTTAATAGCTAAAGACAATGGTGTTCTTGAAAGAATAGGTCATACAGAAGCTTGTGTTGATTTAGCGAAACTTTCTGGAGCGAAACCAGCTGGTGCTATTTGTGAAATTATGAATGATGATGGCACGATGGCTCGTAGAGATGATTTATATCAATTTAAACGTAAACATGGTTTGTTAATGATAACGATTGATGAACTTGTAAAGTATAGAAAACGACATGATCAAATTATTCATCTTGAATCTAAAGTTAAATTACCAACTTCATACGGTGAATTCGATATGTACGGCTTTACATCTCAATTAGACGATAAAGAATATATTGTCATTAGTTCAGGAGAAATCAAAAATGGTATGAATGTACGTATTCATTCTGAATGTGTGACAGGTGATATTTTCCATAGTGCTAGATGCGATTGTGGAGAACAGCTTGAATATTCAATGAAATACATTCAAGAACATGGTGGCATGATTTTATACTTACCTCAAGAAGGTAGAGGAATAGGTCTGATCAATAAACTTAAAGCGTATGAACTTATTGAACAAGGTTATGACACGATTACAGCTAATGAAGCTTTAGGCTTTGAAGCGGATTTAAGAGATTATACTGAAGCGAGTCAGATTTTGAAATACTTTAATATAGAAGAAATACAACTCATCAGTAATAATCCAGATAAATTTAATCAATTACAAGATTTAGGTATACATGTTTCTAATAGAGTTCCAGTTGTCATTGAACCGAACGAAACAAACGCATCATATATCAATACTAAAAAGCATGAAATGGGTCATTTAATATAAAATAGAATGGAGTTTTTAAAATGAAATTTGAAGGTAAAATGGATGGATCACAATTAAAAGTAGCATTCGTCGTGAGTAGATTTAACGATTTTATAACAGATCGCTTATTAGATGGAGCTAAAGATACTTTAATCAGACATAACGTGGATGAAGAAAATGTTCATGTCGCATATGTACCTGGAGCGTATGAAATTCCTTTAGTAGCTAAAAAGTTAGCGAAGTCAAGTAAATACGATGCAGTCGTAACATTAGGCTGTGTCATTAGAGGGGCGACTACACATTATGATTATGTATGTAATGAAGTTGCGAAAGGTATTTCTAAAGTAAATGATGAAACGGAAGTACCTGTAATATTTGGAATCGTAACGACAGAAACAATTGAACAAGCGATTGAAAGAGCAGGAACAAAAGCAGGTAATAAAGGTGGAGATGCTGCCTTAGCTGCAATTGAAATGGCAAACTTACTTAAAAATATCGAAACACAAATATAAAACCAATGAAGCCAGGACAAGCGTCCTGGCTTCTTATGTGTTATTTTTTCTTACCCTTAGCAATGCCGCCAATACCCAATAGGGTTAAGCCAGCTAATACACTAGCTCCGATAGCGATTTTTCCTTTATTCTTTTCACTAAAGATATCTAATAACATTAAATTAATATTTTGAGGTCTTTCAGCTAATCTTCTCATAAAGTAACCGAACCAGTCTTCCCCAAATGGTACGTACATACAGAAGTTATAGCCTTCGTTAGCAATTTGATATGCATAGTCAGTTCTAAAACCATATAACATTTGGAATTCAAATGAATCTCTTGAAATGTTATGATCTTTAACAAATTGTTTAACGTGATTAATAACATTATGATCGTGTGTTGCAATAGAAGTGAATGCTTTAGCAGTTAATAATCTTTTTTCAATCAATGCTATATAATTTTTATCAATTTCTTCTTTAGTTTGAAAAGCAATATGTGGTGCTTCTTTATATGCACCTTTTACTAATCGTAAACGTACATCATTGTATTTATCCATAATATTCATAGCATCAAATAAGTATGCTTGAATAACTGTTCCTACATTTTTAAATTCACCTTTAAGTTTATCTACTATTTCTGTAGTTCCTACTAAATCTTCATATTTTTCAGCATCGATGTTTACAAATGTATTTCCGTATTCATGAGCTTTTAACAAAATTTCTCTCGTATTTTGATAAGCAAACTCTCTATCTATATTAAGACCTAATTGTGTAAGTTTAATAGATACATGCGCATCAATATTAGCATTGTAGTTTCTACGCATAATTTCAACAATATTTTGTTGAGCTTCTAAAGCTTCTTGACGTGATGTTACGAATTCCCCTAAATTATCTAACGTACATGAAATTCCCTTCATATTTAATCTTTCAACTGTATCGATTGTTGAATCAATATCAACGCCCGCTACCACCTTGTTTGCACCTAGTGCAGGACCCATTTTCTTAGCTGATTCATTCATGAATTTGTTGTTAGATAATGCAATAAAAAAATCTTTTACGACAGGCATAGCAAGTCCTCCTTAAATATATATGTTCATTTAATTTATTTTATCATGGAAATACAAATTTAGTTAAGCGTTTACATTTTTAATATAATGCAAAATTATACTAATTATGAATTCTGACACGAAAAAGAACGCCCCCGTAAGGCATTCCATAATATTGACAATATTTTGACCGAAATTAGAAATTGTATACACGTATATTAATGTAGTTTAATTAGATTTGTATAATGCCATTGAACAATTAAATCTTAAGCGTATTTAGGACTTTCTCCATATTTGTTTGGTGCTTTATGTCCGTCACCACACGCCATAATTAGTATTGCTAGATTCAAAAAGAAACAGATAATCATTAAAACAGCATATAGCACAATCACAATTGTACTAGTAACGGAAGTATTAAATAAACTATATAAAATATTTAAAATAAAAGTGAATGCATAAGTAATAGTAGGAAATATCATTGTCATATTTAAATCATGGAATCTTCTATTTGTTATTGAAATAGCAGCAACAAATGTTGCGATATTAAATATGCTAGAAACAATAACTGTAATCAGTTCAGGGATGGGTAGTACTGTAATTAATAGATTACCTAGCATAGTGATAATGATTGTAGCAAGTATTGGATACTAAAATTCTTTACGTCTAGATCGACCGTGAATATTAAAAGCATTTAACCAAAATAGTTTGTAGTAATGCACCATAATAAATCCCTCCAATAATACTTTTCTAAGATGTAGTTAATACTATTATATACATAAATGGATAAAAAAGGAATTTATATTGTAATAAAGAAACTGATTGGGAAGATCAGTTTCTTTGTTAATTCATTATTATTTAATTTTTTTAATATTGCTTATTATGGTTTAGGGGGTTGATGATGAAGTGACTTGCTCATAGTTTGGTGAAATGGGTTCTGCTGCTATGCTAATTGCATGTGGTAGAAATGTGAATATAAATAAAGAAATAATTATTTTTTTAAAGAAATGCATTTTATCATGCTCCTTTAAAGGCGTCTTATGTTACATCTTTAAAGTAACACGACAATATGAATTGATTGCTAATTCAATGTAAAGATTTAATGGCTATTAATGTTAATTTTATGTTAAGGAAAGCGATGAATCTTTAAAGTATCTTAATAATTATAGCTCGTTTACCGTGATATAATGAATGTATTAGAAATGACTATAAAGGAGAAATCGGGATGTTTAGGGATATGGCATTTTATATGTTTGGGAAACCTTTAGATAGTTTCGTACAATTGTTTATTTTTGAACCGATTGTGATTGGTATAATAGCAATTTTAGTGGCGATGATTACTAAAAAGTCATGGACAGTTTTTATAACAATTATAGCTTTAAATATTATTGATAATTTCTTACTCGTTAACTACCACTTTAGTGGGGCAGGTATAGGCACAATATTAGTTCAGAATGTTGTCTTCTTCTTTGAGAAGTTCTTCTCAATGTTTTATGAGATAATTATCGCTTATATCGTTGTAAAATTACCGTTTATGCATAGCAAATTTAAAATAGCGTAATGAAAAAGGATTGGGACATCGTGTCTCAATCCTTTTTGTTATTTATTGATCTGCTTTATAAATCTCAGCTTTTTCAATATATGATGCATTGATTCTTTTTAATTCATTATAATCATCTTCTGTTAGTTCTCTAATGACTTTTGCAGGACGACCAAACGCTAACGTATGTGGCGGGATTTTCTTACCTGGTGGAACGAGTGACCCAGCACCGATAAATGCATATTCTCCAATTTCTGCACCATCAAGAATTGTTGAATCCATTCCGATTAACGCGTGCTTGCGAATAATACTAGAATGTAATGTCACTTTATGACCAACTGTTACAAAATCTTCTATTATAAGTGGTTGGTTAGGGCTTTGGTGTAAACAACATAAATCTTGGATATTAACACCTTCACCAATAATTGTAGGGGCAACATCTCCTCTAATAACTGAGTTAAACCATACTGAACTTTTAGGACCTATCGTAATATCACCGATTAAAGTTGCATTGTCAGCAATATAACAGCTTTGATCGATTTGTGGTTTTTGACCTTTAAAAGATTTAATCATTCAAGATTCTCCATTCTTTTGAAAAATTTTGTTATACTAAGTTTAACAAAAAAGTAGCTATTTAGGTAAAAGGAGTAATATATTATGTGGAAATGGGAAACTGAGAAAGAAGCTAAAGGAATTGTAGTAATTGTACATAATATGCTAGAACATACAGGAAGATACGCATACGTAATCACTAAGCTACGAAGAGAAGGTTACCACGTTATTATGGGTGACTTAAAAGGGCAAGGACAAACTTCCCGTGTACATAGAGGACATGTTGATAAATTTGAAGAATACCATGAGCAAGTACTTGAATGGATATCTATTGCAGAAGAATATCACTTACCAGTATTTACATTAGGTGTTGGTCTAGGTGGACTTATTCTTCTTAATTTATTAGAAAAAGTAGATTTAAAAGTAGAAGGCGTACTATTGATTTCACCGTTAGTTGCTTTTCAACAAAATATTTCAACAAGACGTAATTTCTTAGCTTCAAGTTTCGGTACAGTTGCGAAAGATGCTAAATTTGATACAGGTATTAAAGTAGAAAGTTTAACAAGAAATAAAGAAGTAATAGATGATACGAATAAAGATGCTTTAATGCTAAATAAAGTGAGTTACCACTGGTATAAGACCATTTTAGAAACGATGAAAGCAACAATGGAAAATATTCACCACATATCTCCAATTCCTACATTACTGATGCTAGGTACAGAAGATAAAATAGTAGATACAGAATCAATCCGACAAATCGGTAAAACAATCAATACAAACGAATTATATTTCAAAGCTTGGCATGGACTTAATCATGAAGTACATAATGAACCAGAACGCGAAAATGTTATGAAATATATCATTTCATTTATGAATAATCGCATTCACTATGTAGGATTATTAATAGATGATGAAACAGAATAATTTGTAAAATATCATACAAATAAGCTTAAACGTTACTATATCGGGTATATAAAACATATAGAGAACGTTGGAGGCGAGTTTATGACAGAGAACGTAAATAACGTAAGTGACTTAATTCTATTAGATGATATTCAAAAAAATATAAATATTATTTTTTATAAAATCGAAGAAAAGTTTGATATAGAAAAAGAAGAGTTTCTTACATTAATCATGTTATGGAATAATGGATCAATGAGTTTGAAAGAGTTGGATGGTTATATAGATATTAAGCCATACAAACGAACAAGATTATACAATAACCTTGTGAAAAAAGGGTGGATTAAGAAAGTACGCCCAGAGAATGATGAAAGAACAGTAATTGTTGAAGTGAATAAAGACTTCGAAGACAAGAAAGATGCAATAATCGATTTCGCTTGTGAAGAAATCAAGAATAGAAAAGAACATTTTGAAAAACAATTTGAGTCAATCGTTAATACATGTAATATATAAAAACGCAAACCTGATGAGCAGGTTTGCGTTTTGTCATTTTTGAAGAATTTTGGGGAGGTATATAGGTTTTGGCTGCAGGGATTAAGAAAAAAGATTGTTAAAAAATGAGTGAGCAGTTTAAGGGTGGAAAAAATGTGAGTTAAAGGGGTAATAAACCCACGAGATTTGGGAAGATGTGAGTTAAAGAAGGAATAAACACACGAGATTTGGCTTAATGTGTGAATAAAGCCAAGAGATGAGCGAAGTCTGATGTGAACCCAAATATTTGACCTAAACAAATCAAAATATTGGGGTGCATTCTAATGAGGAAAAAATATGAATTTAAATTCAAACTAAAACTTGTAAAAGAATATTTAGAAGGACATCAAAGTTATAGAACAATTGCTTTAAAATATGGTGTTTCAAGTTGGTCTGTACTTCGGATTTGGGTCAATCAATATAAAGAGTTCGGAGAAGAAGGCTTAGAAGTAAAAAGTAGAAATACTGTTTATACTAGCGAATTTAAATTATCTGTTTTAAAATTTAGACAAGAAAATATGTTGTCTTATCAAGATACTGCGAATCACTTTAGGATTATTAATCCTATTATCATTGCCAATTGGCAACGTCAGTTTGATGAAAAATGTCGTCTTGATATAGATAATAAACAAAAGGGACGATCTCACACTATGACTAAAAAACGAGCTAAATCAGATAATAAAAATTTACCTTTAAATGAAAATGAACGTGAAGAACTTGAAAGACTTAGAAATGAAGTCGAGACGTTAAAGGCAGGTATAGCTTATCAAAAAAAGTTACAGGCCTTGACCGACATTTACGGAAGCAAAAATCAGAAATAGTAAAGGTCATTAAGGCATTACATGAAATATATAATATACGATTAAGTATCTTATTTAAAGTCGCTCAAATAGCTAAATCTGTATACTATTATTGGATAAATCAATTTAGTAAAGCTAATAAAGATGAAACATTGATTCAAGTAATAAAAGAAATATGTGAAGAATCAAACCATACCTATGGTTATCGTCGTGTTACACAAGCACTAAGAAATAGAGGTCTTATCGTAAATCATAAAAAAGTACTAAGAATCATGAAAGAATATAATCTAACTTGTACAAAGTTCACACATAGAGGCCGTAAGTATCGTTCCTTTAAAGGTAAAGTTGGTAAAGTAGCTCAAAATATATTAAATCGTAGATTTATAACAAGTCTCCCATTTCAAAAAGTCGTAACAGATATTACAGAGTTCAAATTAATGAATGGTCAGAAATTATATTTATCACCTTTTATGGACTTATATAGTTCAGAGATTATAAGCTTTAAAATCTCAAGTCGTCCTACATTAGATATAGTCATCAATCCATTAAAAGAAATGATAGAGCGTCGTCCAAACCTAGACCACCGTTTAACGATTCATTCAGATCAAGGCTGGCATTATCAACATTCACAATACACTAGATTATTAAAAGACCATAAAATATTTCAAAGTATGTCTAGAAAAGGTAATTGTCTAGATAATTCAGTTATGGAAAACTTTTTTGAGTTACTTAAACAAGAAATGTATTATGGCCAAGAATTTAAGGATTTTCAGGACCTTGAACAAGCTATTCATCGATATATCAATTTTTATAATAACGAAAGAATTAAATCAAAATTAAAAGGCTTATCTCCCAAAAATTTCAGGAGACAAACCTTTGAAATAATATACTAATTAAGGTTTAGATTTTTGGGTTCAGTACAGAGATAGTCCAAGTCGTGGCTTAAGTACTGAATAAAGCCAAAAGATGAACTAAATCTTGGCTTAAGTCTTGAATAAAGCCAAGAGATGACCCCAGCCTTACATCAACCACCAATATATCCATAAAATTCAAAGTGCACATATAACGAAAAACGCAAACCTAACTCAAGGTTTGCGTTTACTCATATTACTCATTTTTATCTTTTTTCTATTGCTAGTATATATGGTGGATTATCTTTTTTCTATTGCTAGTATATATGGTGGATTATTTTTTTGGTTTATAAATTGATAGTGAAGTACGTGTGCTGATTGTTGATCTATTGAACTTACGTAATTGATGACTTCGTTAGATTCAATCTGTCCTTCTGGGTGTCCTGGATACACGACTAATACGATGATGCCATTTTTACTTGTCATTTCGAATAGACTTTCAATTGCTTTAATTGTTGTCGGTGCATTCGTTGTAATATGTTTATCGCCTTTTGGTAAATAGCCTAAATTAAATATTGATGCGTCTATTTGCTCATGACGTTCTTTTATTATAGATGCTGCATTTTTATGACTTGTTTGATAATAACGGATATTACTAAATGCTTCTGTTTTGATTTTAGTATTTTTAATGGCTTCTTCTTGTATATCGAACGCATATACTTCTCCATTTGGAACTTGATTAGCAAGGAAAAGTGTATCGTTGCCGTTTCCACATGTTGCATCAACTACGATACTCTTGTCCGTTATATGTGTTGCTATTAAATCTCTTGCGAATGGTAAAATTCCTTGAACAATCATTTTTGAACTTTTTCTGCTTTCTTGAATTTAGAGCCTTGCATTGTGCCACGTTCTTTAAGTTCATTGTCTATAGCGTTAAGGACTTCCCACTTATTTACACTCCACATAGGGCCAACCATTAAATCGATAGGGCCATCACCTGTAATACGATGAATGATCATTTCTTCTGGTAAAATTTCTAATTGGTCACATACGAGTTGCGTATAATTGTCTTGAGTCATGAATTCAAGCATACCTTTTTCGTATTGTTTAACCATTGGTGTACCTTTAAGTAGGTGTAATAAATGAATTTTAATGCCTTGAACATCCATTTGTGCGACTTCTTTCGCTGTTTCCATCATCATATCGTAATCTTCACCAGGTAAACCGTTAATGATATGTGTACATATATTGATATTATGCTTTCTTAATTTAGCGATACCTTCGTAATAGCATTTCATATCATGAGCACGGTTAATTAAATCAGATGTTTCTTGGTGTACAGTTTGTAAACCAAGTTCTACCCATAAATATGTTCTTTCATTTAATTCTGCTAAGTATTCTACAACATCATCTGGTAGGCAGTCTGGTCTTGTCGCAATTGATAGTCCAACTACATTTTCTTCTGATAAAGCAGCTTCGTATTTTTCTCTTAATACTTCAACTGGTGCATGCGTATTTGTAAAAGCTTGAAAATAAGCGATATATTTTCCTTCAGACCATTTCTCATGCATCTTGTCTTTAATTTCTTTAAATTGTACATGGATTGGTTCTGCACGATTACCTGCAAAGTCACCGCTCCCGGCTGCCGAACAAAATGTACAACCCCCATGAGCTACTGTACCGTCACGGTTTGGGCAATCAAATCCACCATCTAATGCTATTTTAAAAATCTTCTCACCAAATTTATTTCTTAAGTGATAATTCCATGTATGATATCTTTTGTTATCAAATGCATAACGGAATTGTTCTGTCATTATATTTCACATCCTGTTCTACAAACTTATCTAAAGCATTTTAACATATAATATTGAACTTTTGCAGAAAAAGGTTTAGACTATTAAAATTGACAAAATTTGAGAGGAGGTCGAAATCCTTGAGAATGCCGAAAATTGTTAAAATGCTCATCATAGGAATGGCGATTAATATTACAGGATCGAGTTTCTTATGGCCACTTAATACAATATATATGAATGAAGAATTAGGTAAGAGTTTAAGTACAGCTGGTATCGTTTTAATGATTAATGCATTCGGGAGTGTAATCGGGAATTTATTAGGCGGAAGTTTATTCGACAAAATTGGTGGGTTTCGTTCTATTATTTTTGCCTCTATTTTAAATATTTTAAGTTTAATCGGGTTAAACTTTTTAAATGATTGGCCATGGTATCCATTTTGGCTTGTGATACTTGGTTTCGGTGGAGGCGTGATTGTGCCAGCTATTTATGCAATGGCTGCTGCGAGTTGGCCAAACGGTGGACGTACAACATTTAATGCGATTTATCTTGCACAGAACTTAGGTGTTTCTATTGGGGCTGCAGCAGGTGGATTTGTAGCGGACTTTAGCTTTAATTATATTTTTATGGCGAACTTACTACTATATGTCGTGTTTATCATAATAGCATTAAAATATTACAACATAGATTTAGATATTCATTTGAAAAATGATGAAGGCATCACGAGTGCTATGCAAGTTAAAGATAAAAGTAAATTCACTGCACTTATACTTCTATGTGTTATGTTTAGTTTATGTTGGATCGGTTATGTTCAGTGGCAAACAACAATTGCAACTTATACACAGTCAGTTGGAATTTCCTTAAAACAATATAGTTTCCTTTGGACAATAAATGGTGTATTGATATTAGCAGGACAACCTTTAATTGCGCCATTTATCAATAGATTTAAAGAGAAATTGAAATTACAAATGTTTATAGGGCTGACGATTTTTATTTTAAGTTATGTGATTACAAGCTTTGCTGAGCAATTTACAATGTTTGTTGTAGGGATGGTTATTTTAACATTTGGAGAAATGTTTGTATGGCCAGCAGTACCTGCAATCGCAAATAAATTAGCACCTAAAGGCAGAATGGGCGCATATCAAGGTATTGTAAACGCATCTTCAACAGTAGGGAAAGCATTCGGTCCAGTTGTAGGTGGCGTAATAGTTGATATGTTTGATATGAAAATGATGTTTTACAGTATGATATTACTTATTTTAATAGGTTATTACTTCTTATACATTTATGATAGAGGTATTCCAAAGCAAGATACATGATATTAATAAATAAGACTTGCAAAATATATTGAAATTGCATAATATTAGGATGTATATAAGTAAAGTAGCTTTAATGCGAATCTTAAGAGAGTCAGTGGTGCTGTGAACTGATGATATCCATTAAGTGAACTTATGAACGAATTATTATTTATTAAAAGCAATCTTAAACCATATAAATGAAGAGCACTTAATTGTGAATTCTGGGTGGTACCGCGGCATATTTATTCAAGTCGTCCCAACTGTTATGATGGTTGGGATGGCTTTTTTTTATTTTATAGGAGGAACGAACAAATGAATTATAATCATCAACAAATTGAAAAGAAATGGCAAGATTTTTGGGCAGCTAACAAAACATTTAAAGCTAACGATAATCTTGGACAAAAGAAATTCTACGCTTTAGATATGTTTCCATATCCATCTGGCGCTGGTTTACACGTAGGACATCCTGAAGGTTATACAGCTACAGATATCGTCTCAAGATATAAAAGAATGCAAGGTTACAATGTACTTCACCCAATGGGTTGGGATGCATTTGGTTTACCAGCTGAGCAATATGCTATCGATACAGGGAATGACCCTAAAGAATTTACAGCTAAAAATATTGCGACTTTTAAAAGACAAATTCAAGAGCTAGGTTTCTCATATGACTGGGATAGAGAAGTGAATACAACTGACCCAGATTACTATAAATGGACGCAATGGATTTTTATTCAATTATATAATAAAGGATTGGCATATGTTGATGAAGTAGCAGTAAACTGGTGCCCAGCATTAGGTACAGTATTATCTAATGAAGAAATTGTTGATGGTGTTTCAGAACGTGGAGGACATCCAGTTGTTCGTAAACCAATGAGACAATGGGTATTAAAAATTACTGAATATGCAGATCGTTTATTAGAAGATTTAGATGAATTAGATTGGCCTGAATCTATTAAAGATATGCAAAGAAACTGGATTGGTAGATCTGAAGGTGCTGAATTAAAATTCAATATTGATAATACAGATTTATCATTTGAAGTATTTACAACTCGTCCAGATACAATTTATGGTGCAACTTTTGCTGTACTTTCTCCAGAACATCCTTTAGTAGATTTAATTACGACTGAAGATGAAAAAGAAGCAGTTGAAGCATATAAATTAGCAGCATCACGTAAATCTGACTTAGAAAGAACAGATTTAGCAAAAGATAAAAGTGGTGTATTCACTGGTGCATTTACAACAAACCCATTCACTGGTAAAAAAATGCCGATTTGGGTTGCTGATTATGTGTTAATTAGTTATGGAACAGGTGCAGTAATGGCAGTTCCAGCACATGATGAAAGAGATGCTGAGTTTGCAGAGAAATTCAATTTAGATATCATCACAGTATATGATGAAGATGGTAAAATGATTGATTCAGATGTATTAAATGGCTTAACAAAAGAAGAAGCGGTACCTAAAGCGATTGAATTACTTGAAGAAAAAGGTATTGGTCATAAAAAAGTAAGCTATAAATTAAGAGATTGGTTATTTAGTAGACAACGTTATTGGGGTGAACCAATTCCAGTTATTCATTGGGAAGATGGTACAATGACAACAGTTCCTGAAGAAGAACTTCCATTAATCCTACCTGAAACAGATCAAGTTAAACCATCAGGTACAGGAGAATCACCTTTAGCTAATATCGATGAATTCATTAATGTTGTAGATCCTAAGACAGGTATGAAAGGTCGTCGTGAAACGAATACGATGCCACAATGGGCAGGAAGCTGTTGGTATTACTTAAGATATATCGATCCACATAACAATGAACAATTAGCTGATCCTGAAAAACTTAAACACTGGTTACCAGTAGATTTATATATCGGTGGTGTAGAACATGCCGTGCTTCATCTATTATATTCAAGATTCTGGCATAAAGTGTTATACGATATCGGTGTAGTACCAACTAAAGAGCCTTTCCAAAAATTATTTAACCAAGGTATGATTCTTGGTGAAGGTAATGAAAAAATGAGTAAATCAAAAGGTAATGTTGTTAACCCTGATGATATTGTACGTTCTCATGGTGCAGACACATTACGTCTATATGAAATGTTCATGGGTCCTTTAGATGCAGCAATTGCATGGAGTGAAAATGGATTAGACGGTTCACGTCGTTTCTTAGATAGAGTATGGCGTTTATTTGTTACAGAAGAAGGGAACATTACGGATAAGGTCGTTGAAAATGAAACTCCAGACCTAGACAAAGTGTATAACCAAACAGTTAAGAAAGTAACTGAAGACTTCGATACACTAAACTTCAATACTGCAATCAGTCAAATGATGGTATTCATTAATGATTGTTATAAACAAGATCAAATCAATAAAGCATATGCTGAAGGTTTTGTTAAAATGTTATCACCAATTGCGCCACATATTTCTGAAGAATTATGGCAAAAACTTGGTCATAACGATACTTTATCTTATGAAGTATGGCCAACATTTGATGAGTCATTACTAGTAGATAACGAAATAGAAATTGTTATCCAAGTTAACGGTAAACTAAAAGACAAAATTAAAATTTCTAAAGATTTATCGAAAGATGAAATGGAAGCAGTAGCGATGGATAATGAAAAAATCAAAGAAGCGATTGAAGGTAAAACAGTCCGTAAAGTGATTGCAGTTCCACAAAAGTTAGTTAATATCGTAGCAAATTAATCAATTAGGAGTGTTCTAGTGATGAAAGAAATTACAGTAACAGAATTAGCAGAAAAAATTACATCTAATAGCCCAATTAATATAGTTGATGTGAGAGAAGATCATGAAGTAGCTCTAGGTGTAATCCCTGGTGCTAAACATATTCCAATGGGAGAAATTCCAAATGAATTAGATCATTTCTCTAAAGACCAAACATATTATATTGTATGTGCAGGTGGCGTTAGAAGTGCTCGAGTAGTTGATTATTTAAATGACCACGACATTGATGCAGTAAACATAGAAGGCGGCATGAATGAGTGGGGCGACGATGGTTTAGAAAACAAAAGAGTTTAATGAAGAAATAAATAAGGCTGAGACATTTTTTAAATGTCTCAGCCTTAAAATATGTGTGAGTATAATATTGTTTAGAGTTAATAACAGTTATAAGAAGTTCTGTAAATAAGGGTGCCATAAATCACACCTGCCACTATATGCATACTATAGAATTTTAATCATTAAATTGTGCGGCGTTATAGCCTGCTACATATCCAGTGACAAGTGCGCTTGTTATATTATAGCCACCTGTATAACCGTGGATATCTAATACTTCTCCTGAGAAGTAAAGTCCTGCACATATTTTGGATGCCATAGTATTGGGTTCGATTTCTTTTATATTAACACCGCCACCTGTTACGAAAGCTTTATCGAGTGGAAGTGTACCATTTACTGTGAATGTAAATGATTTAAGGTTTTCTACGAATGTTCGAATGGCTTGTTGGGACAGATGATGGTATGTCACGTCTAAATCAATACTTGACTGTTGTAAGATAAAATGTAAATATCTTTCTTGGACAAGTCCTTTTAGTGCATTTTTAATTGCTTTATTTGGTTCGTCTTTTAATTTTTTTACAATTTGTTGTTCTAAGTCATGTGCTTTAATTTCTGGAAAGGCATCTATAGACATTTGTATGTCGGTTTTCTTTTGAGTTTTTTGTTCTTTGTAAACAAATTGACTACATCTTAATGCTGCTGGTCCTGAAACGCCAAAATGTGTAAACAACATATCCATTTGATGTGTAATTCTAGGTTTACCATTTTTCTTGAGTACAGATAGTCCAACATCTTGTAAACTTAATCCTTGTAGTGTTTTGTTTTTAATGAATGGTTCACTAGATTTAATTGGTACTTCTGTTGGGAATAGTTCTGTTATGGAATGACCTAAATGCTCAGCAAATTTATACCCGTCTCCTGTCGATCCAGTATGTGGCACACTGCAACCGCCTGATGCGATGATGACAGTCTTTGCAGGGATAAATGTACCATCTTGTAGTGTGACGCCTGTTATTTGTTGATTTTCACTTTCAATAGATGATACTGTAGTTTCTTGGCGTATTTCTACACCATTTTGTTTAATGGAATCAACTAGTGCATCAACAACATCTTGAGCGCGATTTGAAACAGGAAACATTCGTCCGTGATCTTCTTCTTTTAAGTGTACAGATTTAGATTCAAAAAATTGTATAATAGATTCATTGTCGAATGTTGAAAATGGACTATATAAGAATTTTCCATTACCAGGAATGTTTTTTATAATTTCTTCATAAGGTAAGCGGTTGGTAACATTACATCTACCGCCACCAGAAATGCGGAGCTTTCGTCCTAAGCCTTTTTTCTTTTCAAGTAACAAGACGTTTTTACCATTTGAACTTGCACTATATGCGGCCATTAAACCACTAGGTCCAGCACCGATAATTATTGTATGATACATAAGTTACCTCCATAAGTCGATGTAATAATATTTTAACGAATAATGTGTCTTTAAAAAAGTAGTAGAATAGAAATAAACCTGTTATTATTAAATTTAAAAGTAAATTAGATAGGGATGAAATTATGTCAGAAAGTAAAGCGCTAGTAAGGGGAACCTTCCTACTTACTGCAAGTATTTTAATAACAAAAGTAATTGGTATTCTTTATTTAATACCTTTTTACGCTATTATAGGCGATGAAAAAAATCTTGCCCCATTTACATATGCTTATCAACCATACACAATCATGATAACAATAGCAACTGCGGGCGTTCCTTTAGCAGCTGCGAAATATGTATCTAAATATAACGCATTAGGTGCTTATAAAGTAAGTAGAAAATTGTACCGGTCAAGCTTTTTAGTTATGACGGTATCAGGATTTATCGGATTTTTATTACTTTATTTCTTATCACCAACTATTGCTCAATTAACTTTAGCAAATAAAGGTGGTATAGAAGGCGGTTGGGGTATAGAAGATATTACAACTGTTATTAGAACAATAAGTTTTGTAGTATTATTTATTCCATTACTCGCAACATGGAGAGGGATCTTCCAAGGATTTAATTCAATGGGTCCTACAGCTGTATCTGAAGTAACTGAACAAGTAGCACGTATCGCATTTATACTTGGTGGAAGTTATATCGTATTAAATGTCATGGATGGTTCTGTATTAATGGCCAACCAAGTTGCAACATTTGCAGCTGGTATCGGTGCAATTATCGCATTATTGACTTTACTTTATTTTTGGATGAAGAGAAGACATTTAATAAAAGCAGAAGTTCAACAAGATACAAGCGATATTGATGTGTCGTATATCAAAATATATAAAGAAATTATTAAATACAGTATTCCATTTGTAATCGTAAGTTTATGTTTTCCGATTATAAACTTAATCGACCAGTTTACACATAATACTGGGTTAGCAATGGCGGGGGTAGGCAGTGAATTACAAGATATTTATTTCACAATGCTGAGTATGACAACTAATAAAATTGTTATGATTCCGACATCTCTTGCAGCAGGATTCGCAGTGAGTTTAGTACCATTTATTACGAATACTTACAATTCAGGTAGAATTGATGCAATGCATCACCAAATTAGAAAATCATTAGGTGTATTGTTATATTTAACAGTTCCAGCATCACTTGGCATTATGGTATTAGCACAACCATTATATAACGTGTTCTATAGTTATAATCCAATGGGTACAGAAATATTATTCTGGTATGCGCCAGTTAGTATTTTAATCGCATTATTATCTGTAACAGCTTCAATGTTGCAAGGTATTGATAAACAAGCCTTAACAGTATGGATCGTTATCGCGTCATTAGTCATTAAAGCAGTTATAAACTTACCACTTATTATGGTATTCCATACGTTAGGTGCTGTTATTGGTACGGCAATCGCATTATTAGTAGCTGTTATCTTAAATTGTGTAGTTCTATATAAATATGCAGACTTTAAATTTAATATCACAATTTACCATACATTAAGAATTACTTTCTATACTATAATCATGGTATTATTCGTTGAGTTAAGTTACTTTATTGTGTCATTAATCATTGATCCAACATCTAAATTAGGTGCGCTTATCACACTTATTGTAGGAGGATGTGTTGGTGTAATCGTATATGGATATTTAACAATGCGTTCACGTTTAGCAGATGAATTTTTAGGTGATTTAACTGCTAAAATTAGACGCAAAATTAAGTGGGTGTAAATGATGAGATTAGATAAATTTTTAGCAAATTCAGGTATCGGAACAAGAAAAGAAGTTAAAAAGTTTCTAAAGAAAAATCTCGTTACCGTTAATGATGAAATCGTTAAGAAACCTGAAATGCATATTAATCCAGAAGAAGATGTCATAACATTTGATGATATCCCGATAGAATATGAACCAGTTGTCTATTTAATGATGAATAAGCCATCAGGATTCGTTTCAGCAACAGAAGATGATGAACATGAAACAGTCATTGATATTGTTCCAGAATATATGCATTTAGATTTATTCCCGGTAGGGCGTTTAGACAAAGATACAGAAGGTTTATTACTTTTAACAAACGATGGTAAATTCTCGCATCAACTTATGAGTCCGAAACAAAAAGTCGCTAAAAAGTATTATGTTGAAGTATCTGGACACATTTCAGATGATGCAATAGATATTTTTAAAGCAGGCATTGATTTAGGGGACTTTACGTCTTCACCAAGTGAATTAGAAATTGTAGAAAATGGAGAAGAGTCGATAGCTTACGTTACGATTTATGAAGGTAAATTCCACCAAGTTAAGCGAATGTTTCATGCGATAGGTTGTGAAGTGACTTATTTAAAACGTGTTCAAATTGCTGATTTAGAACTTGATGAACGTTTAGAACTTGGTGAGTATAGACATTTGTTAGAAGAAGATTTTAAATTTTTAAATTTATCTGTTTAAAATGTTTAGAAAGATTTCCGCGGGGTAATATAATAACTATTAACTAAATAGAGGTGGATACAAATGGCTAAAAAAGCAGGATTATTTAGAACGTTAGTAGTATTAGGAGGAACTGCAGCAGCAGTTGTCTTATCTAAAAAAGAAAATAGAGATAAATTAAAAAATGAATACGGGAAATATAAAGAAGATCCAGAGAATTACAAAGAAAATGCTAAACAAAAAGCAAACGAACTAAAAGGTAAAGCACAAGACGAGTACTCAAAATATAAAGAAGATCCAACTTCTTATAAAGAGTCAGCTAAAGAAAAAGCGAAAAATGAATTCCAAAAAGCAAAAGAAGATCCAAAAGGTTATGCATCAAATGCTAAATCTCGTCTGAAAAAAGAAGATCAAGATCCAACTGAACAAAGAGAAGCTAAATTTGATGACGAAGGCGGAACTGCTAACAACAATTTAAGAGTTGTTACAGAAGAAGACTTGAAGAAATAATTTTCTTCTTATGTTCAATATTGGCTAAAACTAGGGCAACTTATTTGTCCTAGTTTTTTTGTTAACAACTTTTGTCATGTCGGGAAATAATAAGATTCAAAAAAATAATTTTATATACGACTTTAGTCGTACGTAAAAGGAAATAACTTTCTGTATAAAAATTAAAAATTTATCGGTAATTCTATTTCATATTTACAAAAATATCATGTATTATATAGATAACTATTCAAGTTAAGAAAGAGATGATTTTCGATGTGGAGAGATAAAGTTAAAGAATATGAAGAAGATATTATAAATGATTTAAAGGGGCTATTAAGCATCGAAAGTGTAAGAGATGATGCAGCAAGTACATACGATGCGCCAGTTGGACCAGGTCCAAAAGAAGCGTTAAATTATATGTACAAGTTAGGTGAAAGAGATGGATTTTCTCATGTTGATATAGACAATATTGCAGGTAGAATTGAAGCGGGTAAAGGTGATGATCTATTAGGTATACTTTGCCATGTTGACGTTGTGCCAGCAGGTGCTGGATGGGATTCTAATCCGTTTGAACCTGTAGAAACAGAAGATGCAATTATTGCGAGAGGTACACTTGATGACAAAGGACCAACAATTGCAGCATACTATGCCGTTAAGATACTTGAAGATATGAATGTCGAATGGAAAAAAAGAATACATATTATTGTAGGTACTGACGAAGAATCTGATTGGAAATGTACAGATCGTTATTTTGAAACTGAAGAAATGCCTTCAGTAGGTTTTGCACCAGATGCAGAATTCCCACTAATCCACGGAGAAAAAGGGATTGTAACATTCAACATCGTTCAATCTGGTTATGTGGAAGATAATGATGAGCCTGAAGTAGAATTAAAAGCATTCTTCTCAGGTGAAAGATTCAATATGGTACCTGATACTGCACAAGCTAAATTACTTATCAAAGAACAAATGACAAATGTTGTTCAGAAATTTGAATCATTTTTAAATGAACATGAGATTGAAGGCGAAACAACAATTGATGAAGGATTCTTAAACATCGTTGTTCACGGTAAATCAGCTCATGGTATGGATCCTACATTAGGTGTGAATGCTGGCTTATACCTTATTCAATTCTTAAATGAATTAAATTTAGATAAATACGCGAGCTCATATGTGAAATTTGCAAATGAATACTTAGTTGATTCTCCAAAAGGTGAAAAAATGGGTATGAAATTTGCTACTGAAGAAATGGGTGAAGTGACGACTAATACAGGTATTATGAGTTATACAGATGTAGATGGTGGTCAATTTGGTATTAATTTAAGATATCCAGAAGGCTTTAATTTCGACCAATCAATGTCTCGTTTTTCAGAAGAATTGAAAGAAAAAGGCTTCGACATTGAAATGGATAAACACCAAGTTCCGCATTATGTAGATAAAAACGATCCATTTATTGAAAAACTATTATCAGCATATCGCAATCAAACAGGTGATCAGTCCGAGCCGTATACAATCGGTGGCGGTACATATGCTAGAAACTTAGATAAAGGTGTGGCATTCGGTGCCATGTTTAAAGATTCTGAAGATTTAATGCACCAAAAAAATGAATATATCACGAAAAAACAATTATTTAATGCAACTGCAATTTATTTAGAAGCTATATACAATGTCTGTGTAAAGGGTGATGATGAATGAGTTATATTTATATAAATGATGAGTTTGTTGATGAATCTGAAGGTAAGGTTAGCTATTCTGATAGAGGTTATAACTTTGGTGATGGCATATACGAATACATACGTATATATGATGGCAAAGTATTCACATCTAAAGAGCACTATGAACGATTATTTAGAAGTGCGAAAGAAATTGGACTTAATTTAGACGCGTATTCTGTTGAAGGTTTAACAGAAGTAACAAAAGAATTAGCAGCGAAGAATAATGTTGTAAATGGTGGCGTGTATATTCAAGTGACACGTGGTGTTGCACCTCGAAACCATCCGTTTCCTGATGCGAGTACAAAGCCTGTATTCTCAGCATTCTCTAAAAGCTATGACAGACCATATGACGAATTAGAAAATGGTGTTAAAGCTATTACAGTTGAAGATATCAGATGGTTGAGATGTGATATTAAGAGCTTAAACTTATTAGGTAATGTGTTAGCAAAAGAGAAAGCTACACAAAACGATGCTGCTGAAGCAATCATGCATAGAGGCGAAACAGTTACTGAAGGTAGTTCAAGTAACGTTTATGCAATTAAAGATGGCAAAATTTATACACATCCTGCAAATAATTTAATCCTTAATGGGATTACGAGACGTGTTATAAAAGAATTAGCCGAAGATTTAAATATTCCATTTATTGAAGAATCATTTACATTAGATTTCTTAAATGATGCAGATGAAGTGATTATTTCAAGTACATCTATTGAAGTGATGCCAGTTGTACAAGTAAATGATCAAAAAATAGGTGGCGGAAAAGTCGGACAAATTACGAAGCAATTACAAAATGCATTTAATAATTATATAGAGTCAAAATCATAAAAATTTTTTAGTGTAATTTTAATATCTTAAGTAATTCAAGTGGATACTGAATTTATAAGACTTATTGTATATGAATAGGTTCAAAATACTCGAAAGTTTTCATTTATGAGGTTGAAATCTTAACCGAAAGATAATAAAATTTAAATCAAGCGCACTAAAATTACAAAAATTAAACAAAAATTTTTAAGATTAAAATATGACTCTTGAAAAAGAATATTCTTGAGTCTTTTTCTTTTTCTTTTATTGAAAGTGAGGTGGATAGGTTGGAACATTTTTATCAATTAGGATGGACATTAGACTCAGCAGGTGGTGCATCTGGTGAAGCATATATGGCAGAACAAGATGGCCGCAAGCTCTTCCTAAAACGTAATTCAAGTCCTTTCTTAACAGCATTATCTGCTGAAGGTATCGTGCCAAAATTAGTTTGGACAAAAAGAATCGAAACAGGAGAAGTTGTAACTGCACAACATTGGAAAAATGGTAGAGAGTTAGTCCAAGATGAAATGAATTCTAACCGTGTTGCCAAACTTCTTAAAAAAATACATTCTTCTAAACAATTATTAAATATGCTTAAACGTATGGAAATGAAACCTATGCATCCAGAGATTTTATTTAATAAAATTAACAGCTCATTGTCACGACATGTATTGTCTAACCGTACAGTGAGAAAGGCATTGTTATATCTAGAAGATAACATGCCAACATTAGACAGTAGATTCTATACAGTCATACACGGAGATGTGAATCACAATAATTGGCTTTTATCTGATCAAGATGAACTTTTCTTAGTAGATTGGGAAGGTGCAATGATTGCAGATCCAGCTATTGATATCGGAATGATTTTATATACTTATGTTGATGAGAAAGATTGGTCAGATTGGCTAAGTATGTATGGTATTAACGATACGCATGATTTAAAGAAACGTATGAAGTGGTATACATTGATTCAAGCTATCGCAATGGTAGAGTGGTATGAAGAGAAAAAACGTTATAAAGATATGAATGATTGGTTACACTTCTTAAATGAAGTAATGACAAGAAATGTATTTATATAAGGAGTAACTTTGAATGAGAATGAGAAATAAACCTTGGGCTGACGATTTCTTAAAAGATCATCCCAATATAGTAGATGTAGATCTTAATCATCAATATAAGATGGCTGAATGGTTTGATAAAGATCAACCCATTCATATTGAAGTCGGAACTGGTATGGGTAGATTTATTACTGAGACGGCTAAACAAAATCCTAATATCAATTACGTAGCAATTGAAAAAGATAAAAATGTTATGGTCCGTGTTCTTGAAAAAGTTAAAGAAATGGAATTAAACAATATTAAATTGATTAATCAAGATGCTAAATTATTAACAGAGTATTTTGTTGAAAATGAAGTTTCTAGAATTTATTTGAATTTTTCAGATCCATGGCCAAAGACAAGACATGCTAAAAGAAGATTAACTTTCTCTAGCTTTTTAGAAATTTATCAGCACATTTTGAAAAAAGATGGACAAATACATTTCAAAACAGATAATCAAGGATTATTTGAGTATAGTTTAGAAAGTATGTCTCAATATGGTATGTCATTTGATTATATTAATTTGAATTTACATGAAGATGAGCCTGAAGATAACATCCGTACTGAATACGAAGATAAATTCTCTAGTAGAGGTTTTAGAATCTATCGTATGGAAGCAAGCTTTAAATAAGGAAGTTGGAATCATTATGATTCTAACTTCTTTTTTTATGCCATTTTTAACTAAAGTGTTGTAGCAATCATGAAAGATGTTCATTACTCTAATTAGTGATAAAATAATAATAAATGATTGGAGGGGAATTTCTTGTTAAATATAGGTGATTTTAAATTATATCCATTACAAGGTGGTATTACTCAAATGGATGGTGGTGCAATGTTTGGTGTCGTTCCAAAAGCATTGTGGACTAAAAAATATCCGCCTAATGAACTTAATCAAATACCTCTCGTAACACATCCAATATTCGTTCAAACAGATGAACACAATATTATAATTGATGCTGGGATAGGTAATGGTAAATTAACAGACAAACAAAAAAGAAACTATGGTACAACTTATGAAAGTGATATTAGTAACTCATTAAAGCAATTTAATTTGACCATAGATGATATTGATATTGTATTGATGTCTCATATGCATTTTGATCATGCTTGTGGACTCACAACTGCAGATGGTCAATCAGTATTTAAAAATGCAACAATTTATACATCACAAATTGAATGGAATGAATTGAGAGCCCCAAATATACGAAGTAGTGCTACATATTGGGAACAAAATTATAAAGGTATTGAACATCAAGTTGTAACATTTGTAGATTCGATGGAAATCGTTCCAGGCATTAAAATGATACATACTGGTGGTCATAGCGCTGGTCATAGTGTCATTGAAATTGAAAGTAATGGCATGAAAGGTGTGCATATGGCCGATATCTTGCCTACATTAGCTCACTTAAATCCTTTATGGGTTACAGCCTATGATGATTATCCAATGGATTCTATTAATGCTAAGGAAAGACTTTTACAGAGATATATTAAAGAAGATTATTGGTTCGTGTTCTATCATGATGCCAATTATTTTGCGCTCAAACTTGATGAACAAACGAAGGGAATTAAAGAAGAAATAAGAAGGGATGATTTAATTGAAATATAATTTTGATGAAGTGATTGATAGAAGGGGAACAGCAACAGTAGCATATGATGGACAACGTAAAGTTTATGATTATGAGAACTTAGAACCATTTTGGATAGCCGATATGGATATTAAGACACCTGATTTTATTATTAACCATTTGAAAAACAAATTAGATCAAGCACATTTCGGTTATTTAGTATGGAAGCAAGAAGCATATTTAAATGCGATTAAAAATTGGTACAAAACAAGATTTTCTGTGAATATCCAAACGAATGATATATATTATGTGCCAAGTATTTTATTTACGGTAACTGAAGTTATACGTGAATTTACAAAAGAAGGTGAAGGTGTGTTAATTCATACACCTTCATATAATGCCTTTTTAAATTTAATTGAAGGTAATAAAAGAGTGGCAGTTGAATCACCATTAGTAGCGACAGATAACGGTTATGAGTTGGATAAAGAACAATTTGAAGAAATGGCAGCACGTGATGATGTTAAAGTGTTAGTCCTGTGTAGTCCTCATAATCCAACAGGTAAAGTTTGGACGAAAGAAGAATGTGCATTTATGAAAGATGTTTGTGAAAGACATGATGTCTTTATTGTTTCTGATGAAATTCATATGGATTTTGTGAGAAGTGAAAATGGATTCTATTCAATGACAAATGAAATGACGTTAGATTCTCCAATTCTTGTTGTTACTGGATTAGGTAAAACATTTAACTTAGCGAGTTTAGCAAGTAGTTATATGATTACAAAACATCGCTATTTCACATTACAATTCAATCGTAAATTGGCAACATATTATGGATTGTCAGCTGCAAATACATTGGCTGTTGAAGCAGTTAAAGTAGCCTATAATGAAGCAGGTGAATGGGTAGATCAATTAAATGAGCATATTGAGAAGAATATGACCATCTTAGATGAATTTATTAAAAATGAAATGTCTGATCAGTTATCATTCATTAAGCCTGAATCGACATATTTAGCTTGGATAGACTTTTCTAAAAGTGGTTACGTAGAAAGTGATGTTCAAAAAGCATTGCAATCTGTAGGTAAACTTGCAACAGGCATCGGACATTCATACGAGCTCGGAGAAAGTCACCATTTCAGAATGAATTTAGCTTGTAGTGAAGAAAAATTAAGAAGCGGTTTAGAATCTATTAAAAAATCATTCGACGCACTAGATCACGGTGAAGTTGAATAATATTTCAGTCATAAAATAGAGTCTGAGATTTAAATTAATCACTCAGACTCATCTTTTAAGCTTATTAAATTTCAAATATATCAATGACTTGGCCATTAAAGGCATCGGCTATAAATTCATAGTGTACTTGTTTACCATCATTGTTAACGGTAATACCACCATGCACAACTTTAGTTTCAATGCCGAATTTTTGGTAGGTCTTTGGGATATGTAATATATAAGAGGCTTCAACATTATTAAATTGTGCTTTGACTTGTTTAAGTATTTCTTCACAACTATATGGTTTATATTGCTTAGCATATACGATAGAAGCAACAATACCTAAACCAGTAAAAACGGACAATAATATAATGAAAAAGCGGAACTTATTATTCTGCATGACCATGCCTCCTTCTATTTAATTTAAGTTTAACACAAAGACTGAATGATAGATAAATATTTCAATAAGGAGATTTATAATGACACAAATTAGACAAGAAACACTTAATAGAATGAAAGAATTAACAGAATTACACGCTGTACCTGGTTTTGAAAATGAAGTACGTGAATATTTAAAAGAAAAAATGGCACCATTTGTTGATGAAATTATTGGTGATAATATGGGCAGTATTTATGGTGTGAAAAAATCTAAAAAAGAAAATGCACCTAAAGTATTAGTAGCAGCTCATATGGATGAGATTGGCTTTATGGTTACTGAAATGACAAAAGAGGGTATGTTAAAGTTCACACCACTTGGCGGTGTGTCATCAGACGTATGGCTATCACAAACACTACAGTTAAAAACGCGTGACGGTAAATACTATAACGGCGTAGTTGGCAGTATCCCTAAACATTTTAGAACTGGTAAAGAGTCAGGTGTTTCTATTGAAGATATGCTTTTAGATGTTGGTGCAGAAAGTATTGAGCAATTAAAAGAAATGGGCATTAAAATTGGTGATACAATTGTTCCAAGTACGAATTTTGAACAACTAACAGAGAATAGAATACTCGCTAAAGCATGGGACAATAGATATGGTTGTTTAGTTGGATTAGAATTATTAGAAGCAGTTAAAGATGAAGAGCTTGATGTTGATTTATATGTAGGCGCAAATGTTCAAGAAGAAGTTGGTTTAAGAGGTGCTTCAGCAAGTGTGAATTTAATTAAACCAGATTTAGCATTAGTTGTAGATTGTTCGCCTGCAAATGATATGAAAGGACACGTTGGCTTATCAGGTGCATTAGGAAAAGGTGTATTAATTAGAATTTTAGATCGTACGATGATTTTATCTGAAAGAATGAGAGATTATTTAATTGAAATGGTTGAAGAAAAAGAAATTAATCATCAATACTTCCAATCACCAGGTGGTACAGATGGTGGAGAAATCCATAAAGCTCTAACAGGTATTCCAACTGCGGTAATAGGTGTTTGTGCTAGATATATCCATACAAGTAAAGCTATTTATGACGCAAGAGATTATGAAAGTGCAAAATTATTACTCAATGAAATCGTGTTAAATTTAAGTTCAGAAAAGATTGAATATTTGAAATTTAAATAGTTCAGATTTTAGTAATTGACAGTAGTTGTAATTCGGTCTAAAATATGTTTATTCCGATTTGGATACTAAGAATAGAGGGATGTATATATGAAAAAGGGTATATTTTTAATTATTGCATTAATTGTTGTGTTAGCTGCATGTGGAAACAGCAACGACAAGAAAGAAAGCAGTAAGAAAGATGATAAAACAATTGTAGTTGGTACAGAAGGTACTTATTCTCCATTTAGCTTCCATGATAAAAATGATAAGTTAACTGGATATGATGTAGAAGTAACAAAAGCAGTTGCTAAAGAAATGGGATACAAAGTTAAATTTAAAGAAACACAATGGGATTCAATGTTTGCTGGGTTAGATTCAGGACGTTTTGATATGATTGCTAACCAAGTTGGTATCAACGATGAAAGAAAAGCAAAATATAAATTCTCAGATCCATACACTTATTCAAATGGTGTATTAGTAGTAAATGAGAATAATAAAGACATTAAATCATTCGACGACGTTAAAGGTAAAAAATTAGCACAAACTTTAACATCTAACTATGGTCAACTTGCAAAATCTAAAGGTGCAGATATTACTAAAGTAGACGGCTTCAACCAAGCGATGGATTTATTACAGTCAAATCGTGTTGAAGGTACTTTCAATGATAATGTTTCATATTTAGATTATAAAAAGCAAAAACCTAATGCTAAAATAAAAGCAATTCAAGGTGATGCTGAACAAAGTCAATCTGCATTTACATTTAGTAAAAAAGAAGATGACAAAGTGATTAAAGATTTTAATAAAGGTCTAAAAACTTTAAAAGATAATGGCGAATTAGAAAAAATAAGTAAGAAATGGTTTGGCGCTAATGTTTCAGAGCCTAAATGATGAGCAACTTCATGCATTAAATGCTGCCAAACAAGCATTTCTACCGATGTTAGAGGGTCTAGTTAAATATTCTATTCCTATTACTTTAGTTACTTTTGTGCTTGGTTTAATCTTGGCATTAGCTACTGCATTAATGCGCATATCAAGTAGTAAAGTTCTAAAAGGGATTGCACGTTTTTATGTTTCAATCATTCGTGGTACACCTATGATTGTTCAATTATTCATTATCTTTTACGGAATCCCTGAGATTGGTAGATTGGCAACAGGAAATGCAGACAATCAATTAACTTTGTCACCTGTCATAGCTGCGATAATTGGTCTTTCTCTTAATGTAGGTGCATATGCATCTGAAATTTTAAGAGGTGGAATTATGTCTATTCCTAAAGGTCAAACTGAAGCGGCTTACTCGATTGGTATGAATTATAAACAAACTGTACAAAGAATCATATTACCTCAAGCAATCAGAGTTTCAGTACCTGCATTAGGCAATACATTCTTAAGTTTAATTAAAGATACGTCTTTACTTGGCTTTATTTTAGTAGCAGAAATGTTTAGAAAAGCACAAGAAGTCGCTTCTACAACATATGAATTCTTAACGATTTATTTACTAGTAGCGATATTATATTGGATTGTATGTTTTATCATATCAATCATTCAATCTTACTATGAATCTTATATCGAAAGAGGGTATCGTTCATGATTGAACTTCAAAATATTAAAAAATCATTTAATGATAAAGAAGTCATCAAAGGGATTAATCTTTCAGTAGATAAAGGTGAAGTGATTACTTTAATTGGAAGATCAGGTTCTGGTAAGACAACTTTATTGAGAATGATGAATGCATTGGAAATTCCGACTGAAGGTACTGTAGTTGTTAATGGTGAAACGTACACAGCAGATAATAAGAAGTCACAAATTAAAGTGCGTAAACAATCAGGTATGGTGTTTCAAAATTACAACTTATTTCCACATAAAACAGCAATTGAAAATGTTATGGAAGGTTTAGTTACTGTTAAAAAAGTAAATAAACAAAAAGCATATGACGAAGCACTTCAACTTTTAGAAAAAGTAGGATTAGAAAGTGTTAAAGACCAAAGACCTCATGCTTTATCTGGTGGTCAACAACAACGTGTGGCAATTGCGAGAGCATTGGCAATGAACCCTAAAGTCATGTTGTTTGACGAACCGACATCAGCATTAGACCCAGAGTTAGTGAATGATGTATTAAAAGTTATTAAAGATTTAGCCAATGAAGGTATGACGATGGTCATCGTTACACATGAAATGAGATTTGCTAGAGAAGTTTCTGATAGAATGATATTCATTCATGATGGTTTAATCGGTGAAGAAGGTAAACCGGAAGAAATGTTTACTCAACCGAAGACAGACGCATTGAAGAAATTTCTAAATGTTATAGAAGTATAAAGTTTCAAAATACACATGTTATTATTTAAATTTAAATAATGACATGTGTATTTTTTATTGTATAATCCTTTTAAAGGGAGTGAACAAATGGAACGCGTAAAATCTTTTTTTAATCGAACAATTATAGATGGATTAAGTTATATGGCTTTAGGTTTGTTTAGTACATTAATTGTTGGACTGATTATTGAAACTTTAGGCCAATCATTAAATACATATTTTGATACTTCAATGATGATAGAAATAGGTAAGTTAGCTCAAACTTTAACTGGAGCTGGGGTAGGGGTAGCAGTGAGTTACGGTTTAGGCGCATCACCACTTATTATATTTACAACTGCTGTAACAGGAATGTATGGATATGAACAAGGGGGCGCTGTAGGTAGTTATTTATCTTCAGTATTTGCAAGTGAACTTGGAAGATTATATTCAGGCAAAACTAAAATAGATATTATTTTATCACCGATTTTAACGTTATTTATAGGTGCAGCAATTGCAAAGTTTATAGCACCATTTATCGATGCATTTATGAAAGCATTAGGAAACTGGATACAATTAAGTACGGATCAACAACCTTTATTAATGGGGATATTCGTAAGCCTTATAGTTGGTCTTACACTTAGTAGTCCGATTTCAAGTGCAGCTTTAGCGTTAATGCTTGGCTTAAGTGGAACAGCGGCAGCAGCAGCTACGATAGGTGGTTGTTGTCATATGGTCGGCTTTGCAGTAACAAGCTATAAGGATAATGGTATTTCGGGTGTTATTGCTCATGGTATTGGTACAAGTAAACTTCAAATTCCAAATTATTTAAAGCAACCCTTTATATTAATACCGCCAGTCGTAGCAAGTATTGTCGTAGCACCAATCATGACAGTCTTTTGGCCAATGGAGAATAATGCTGCTGGTGCTGGAATGGGTTCAAGTGGACTTGTGGGGCAAATTATGACGATTAAAACAATGGGTAGTACGACTGAAGTATACTTACAAATTGTATTCTTCCATTTCTTACTACCAGCTGTAATCAGTTTGTTTGTTTATCATTTGTTGAAGAAGTATCATATAATTAAAGATGGTCAACAAACATTAATGATAGGAAGTGCAAAGAAATGAAACAATTAACGTCAATCGAAGAATACAAATCATTGATTAACGAACCAACAATATTTATGTTCACAGCATCTTGGTGTCCGGATTGTCATTTTATAGATCCTGATTTACCTGGACTTGAAGAGAAATATCATCAATATCAATTCGTATCAGTTGATCGTGATGAATTTATTGATTTATGCCAAGAAGTTGATGTTATGGGCATTCCAAGTTTTATCGCTTATAACAACGGTCAAGAACTTGATAGATATGTTGGTAAAGAGAGAAAAACAATTCCACAAATTAGTGCATTTATTGATGGATTAAATAATTAAATTTATATAAAAAAAGCAGGTCGAAAAAAGTTTCTTTTATTTTCGAATTACCTGCTTTTTTATTTTATTTAACTTCATTTAAATATGTTTATCACTGTTACATAACTGCGATTTGTTGTAAACTATATAGAGGTATAAAAATAGGAGTGTTAAGTATGAATGTCTTTCAAATGAGAGATTTATTAAAAGACCGATTGAAAACTTTAGATGCAAATTTTAAGTTTGATAGGGAAAATGAAAGTTTAAGAATTGAACGAACGGATAATCAAAAAGGGCTTTCAGTTAAATTAGCTCCGATTATTGCTAAATATAAAAATAACGGTAATAAAACAATAGACGAAATTGTTTATTACGTCACTGAAACAATAAATGCAATGCAAGATGAATCCAATAAAGAAATTAATAAAATTGAGATCTTGCCTGTCATAAGGTCTACTAGTTTTCATAAAGAAACGAAAGAAGGTACACCTTTTGTCATTGATGAACATACAGCTGAAACAAATATATATTATGCGCTTGATTTAGGAAATACTTATAGACTAATAGATGAGTCTATGCTCAGTGAACTTAATTTAACGAAAGAACAAATTAAAGAGCAAGCGTTATTCAATATTAAAAAGAGAAAAACAACTTACAAGTCTGATGAAGTTCAAGGCAATACATTCTACTTCATAAACACGAATGATGGATATGATGCTTCACGTATTCTCAATCAAACATTCTTAAAAGATGTTTATCAAAATATTGAAGGGGAAATGTTATTAGCTACACCTCATCAAGATGTATTGGTGATTTGTGATATTAAAAATGAAATTGGATATGATATTGTAGCGCAAATGACGATGCAATTCTTCCAAAATGGCTTAGTGCCAATAACATCATTATCATTCTCTTATACACCTGATAAACCTTTAGAACCAATATTTATTTTAGGTAAAAATCACTCTCGTAAGAGAAATCAAGAAGTTATTGAGCGTTTAGAAAAAAATAGAGAAATTTTTAAAAAAATGAAAAATAATCAAAAAAGATTGTAAGGAGTAGGAGAAATGAATTTATTTTATAATAAAAATGGTGTTGGCGACGTATTAATGGTTACTTTAGAACCTTTAACTGAAGGATTAGAATATAATTTTCAAAATGATTTAACAATTATCAAAAGCGAAGATAAAATTGTTGGTTTTAATATATTCAATGCTTCTAAATATGTTCAAATAGAAGGCAATGGCAATATTAAAGTTGAAGAGAAACACATTAATAGTATTCAAGACTTACTAGAGAAAAATAATATTAATTATAAATTAGACGTTGATTTATCTCCTAAGTTTGTAGTAGGATACGTATCTGAAAAATCAAAACATCCTGATGCAGATAAACTATCAGTATGTAAAGTTGATGTTGGTAATGAGACATTACAAATTGTATGTGGCGCTCCAAATATTGATCAAGGACAAAAAGTTGTTGTTGCTAAAGTAGGAGCGGTAATGCCTAGTGGAATGATTATTAAAGATGCAGAATTACGTGGTGTTCCTTCTAGCGGTATGATTTGTTCAATGAAAGAACTTGATTTAGAAGGTGCTCCAAAAGAAAAAGGTATAATGGTACTAGATGATAGTTATACTGTAGGAACACCATTCTTTGAAGACGAAAGGTAGTGAACCTATGAGTTGGTTTGATGATATATTCGGGCAATCGAAAAATGAACAAAAAAATGAAAAGCAAAAAAGCGATCAAGTGTCTTTTGATCATCATCCAGATGACGATTCAACTAATGAAGAAATTTATAGAAGACCTAAAGGCAAATTTAGATTTCCAATACAAATGGAATATGAAGAGCAATCAAATCAAGAGCACCATCAACATGATCATGACACAAGTCAACGAGAAGAGAAATATCATGATAGTAGATTTTATGATGAAAGCTCAGCTTCTTTTCCAACGAATAGAAGAAGACGTAGAAGAAATCGTAATGCAGATTCATATGAACCTGTTAAGAAGTCAAGAAGTTATGACCAGGATGTAACACTTCATTACAGTGCGAAAAGTAAACAATCCTCTCGCTATGACAACAGTAAACGTCATAATGATGACTATCAATTTGAAGAGAGATTGAATGCTTTACATCAACCAAAATTTAAAGCTTCTGAAGTGCCTTCAGCAATATTCGGTATGAGAAAACAAAAAGAAGTTCCCAATAGTGGTTTGAAAGATCATTCAACTAAACCATCAGAAAATGATGCTGAAAAAGAAAATAAACGTAACCAAAGTAGTGAAATCGTTCGAGATGTCCCTACTTATTCAAAGACGGACAATACGATTAACATTGAAAATATTTATGCTTCACAAATTGTTTCTGAAATTAGAAAAGAACGCGAGAAGAAGCTTCAAAAGAAAAAACAATTTGAAAAAGCTTTAAGAGAAAAAAGAGAACAAGAACTTAACAGTCTTGATTCAGAAGAGAAAAAGTCACAAATTAAAAATCAAGACTATTATTTAAAACAACAAGCGTCATTTATTAAAAATGATCCAAAAGATTATCAAGACGTGGAAGATGAACAAGAAGACTTACACGATGAATTACAAAATGACATACATCAAGATGAAACAAGCGACTTACAAGAAGAGAAGGCTAATTCTAATGCGTTACAACCAGATGTCAATGATTTAACTACATATGAATTTAAAGAGATAGACTTGGATTTTGATGATACAGAAGATGACATTCAGCAAGACAATTTTGATGAAATTGTTGAAGAAGTAGATGCTGAACAAGAAGAAGTCAACTCAAATCACGATTCAAATGAAGCGGAAACTTCAGAATTTGAAGAAGTAGAATCAGACAATGAAGTAGAAGAAATTCATAATGCTGAAGATAGTACTGAAGCTGAAGCAATACAGCATTTTGAAGAAGATAAAGATGATTCTAATGAAGCTGTTATCGAACCTTCAGAAATAATCGATACGCATGATTCTCTCGAAGAAGACAATGATGCCTCAATTACACAATCAGAACAATTTGTCGAAGATGATATTTATTTTGAAGAAGTAGAAGATTCTGATTCTGAAGTTGAAGAAATAGATACAATCGATAATGCTGAAGATGTACTAACATTTGACGAAACTGAAGAAGATCAAGAAGAAAGCTTATTCGAGTCTGATCATGTTGATGTGGAAAGTGATACTGAAACAGAAGAAGCGGATAATGTTATTTCTGAAGAAGAAGAAACAAATAACGATCCTATAGAAGTAGAGGACACGGTTCAACAACCTGAAGAACCTAAAGAGACAACTTCTCACGAACCAATCTTGAAGCCTAAGCCTGTTAGAAAGTCTTCACCATTTAACGTGATGATGACGCCATCAGATAAGCGTAAACATCAAGCATTTAAGAATTCATCAAATATCAACAAGACACAAACATCAAACATACAAGAAACAAGAAGTGAAACTCAAAATGAACAACATGAGTCTAACCAAGCTGTTAAACGTAAAGGACCATCTTATGTACTTCCACCAGTATCTATATTAGATGATGTTGTAGAGGAAGAAGATAATAGTGAATGGTTAGAGGAAAAGAAAAAAGAACTAGATGAAGCTTTTTATCATTTTAATGTGCCTGCACATGTAGTAAATATGATACAAGGGCCAACTGTAACGAGATTTGAATTATCTGTTGAAAAAGGTGTTAAAGTATCTAGAATTACTGCTTTACAAGATGACATTAAAATGGCTTTAGCAGCTAAAGATATCCGTATTGAAGCACCTATTCCGGGTACAAGTTTAGTAGGTATAGAAGTGCCTAATCAAAGTCCTAAAAAGATTCCGTTAGGCCAAATGATTACGTCTAAACCTTTCCAACAAGCAGAAAGTAAACTGACTGTAGCAATGGGCTTTAAAATAAATAATGAGCCGCTACTAATGGATATTGCAAAGACTCCTCATGCGCTCATTGCCGGTGCAACAGGTTCTGGTAAGTCAGTATGTATTAATGCTATTTTAACAAGTTTACTTTATAAAAATCATCCAGATGAGCTGAAACTATTACTGATTGATCCTAAAATGGTAGAGCTTGCACCGTATAATAATTTACCGCATTTAGTTGCGCCAGTTATTACTGATGTTAAAGCGGCAACGGCTAGTTTAAAGTGGGCTGTTGAAGAGATGGAACGTAGATATAAACGTTTTGCAGAATTACATGTTAGAAATATTACTGCATTTAATAAGAAAGCAAATTACGAGCAAAGAATGGCAAAAATCATTATAGTTATAGATGAGTTAGCTGATTTAATGATGATGTCACCTCAAGAAGTTGAACAATCTATTGCTAGAATTGCACAAAAAGCTAGAGCATGTGGTATACATATGATTCTTGCTACACAACGACCATCCGTCAATGTGATTACAGGTTTAATTAAAGCAAACGTACCAACAAGAATATCATTCATGGTATCGTCTTCTATTGACTCTAGAACAATTCTTGATGTTGGTGGAGCAGAGAAATTACTAGGTAATGGTGATATGTTATATCTTGGTAACGGTAAGAATAAACCGATAAGAGTTCAAGGTGCATTTGTATCAGATGATGAAATTGATGAAACAGTAGAAAATGTAAGTAGTCAAATGAAACCAAATTATCTATTCAAAGAAGAAACATTGTTGAAAAAGGTAAATGAACAACCTGCTGATGCACTGTTTGATGAAGTTTGTGAATTTATGTTAAACGAAGGTCATATTTCAACTTCACTTATACAAAGACATTTCCAAATTGGATATAATAGAGCAGCTAGAATGATTGATAACCTTGAAGAGAGAGGTTATATATCTGGACCTAACGGCTCTAAACCAAGAGATGTACTCATTACTAAAGATATGATAGAAGAAAGAGAAACTAACATTTAAGAAATAGAAGGAGTGACATGAAATGACATTATTTCATTTTGTCGGCATAAAAGGTGCAGGTATGAGTTCACTTGCACAAATCATGCACGACATGGGACATAAAGTACAAGGTTCTGATATAGAGAATACAGTATTTACTGAAATAGCATTAAAAAATAAAGGCATTAAAATACTACCATTTGATGTTGAAAATATTAAAGAAGGCATGACTGTTATAGCAGGTAATGCCTTTCCAGATACACACCCTGAAATAGCTAAAGCATACGAAATGGGACTTGAAGTGAAAAGATATCATATTTTCCTAGGCGAATTTATGTCTCAATATACGTCAGTGGCTGTTACAGGTGCACACGGTAAAACATCGACAACTGGATTATTATCACATGTGATGAATGGTGATCAAAAGACGTCATTCTTAATAGGTGATGGAACAGGTATGGGATTACCTGATAGCTCATACTTTGCTTTTGAAGCTTGTGAATATAGAAGACACTTCTTAAGTTATTATCCAGATTATGCGATTATGACAAATATTGATTTTGATCATCCGGACTATTTTAAAGATTTACAAGACGTAATAAATGCATTCCAAGAGATGGCTAGTAATGTTAAAAAAGCAATCGTTGCTTGGGGACATGATGCTGAGCTTAGAAAAATTAAAGCTGATGTTCCAATTTACTTTTACGGGTTTGAGCATGACAACGATGTCTATGCTGACAATGTTCAAACGTCTTCTAAAGGTACAACATTTGATGTTTACTTCAAATCTAAAAACGAACTCATAGGTACATTTACAACACCTATGTATGGTGATCACCATGTTCTAAATGCATTAGCAGTTATTGCAATTTGTCATTTAGAAAAACTTGATATTGAAAATATTAAAGAAGCATTATTGACATTTGGTGGTGTAAAAAGAAGATTTAGTGAAAGTTTTTACGACAATCAAATCTTAATCGATGACTATGCACACCATCCGAGAGAAATTAATGCTACAATTGAATCAGCTAGAAAAAAATATCCTGAAAACGAAGTGGTTGCAGTATTTCAACCTCACACATTTTCAAGAACAGAAACTTTCTTAAACGAATTTGCTGAAAGTTTAAACCTTGCTGATAAAGTATACTTATGTGACATCTTTGGTTCTATTCGAGAACAACAAGGTGAGCTGACAATACATGATTTAAAAGCATTAATTCCTAATGCGGATTTAATAAGCGAAGAATCAGTTTCTCAGCTACAAAAGCATGATAATGGTGTTATACTATTTATGGGTGCTGGGGATATTCAAAAAGTTCAAAAAGCCTATGTTTCTTCACTGTCACATTAAATATAATATGTTTATACTTTAATAGTGAGGGTATTAAATATTAGTAAATCGAATAAAGATTAGTTTTATAATTATTAGGAGGCGTTCAGTATGGATTGGATTTTACCAATAGCAGGCATAATTGCTGCGGTTGCATTTTTAATTATTTGTGTTGTTTTAGCACTATTTTTAATGCAATTATTAAAAACAGTTAAAGGAATTAATGAAACTTTAGATGGCATTCAAGGCCAAATACAAGGTATCACACGTGAATCTACTGATTTACTTCATAAAGCAAATCGTTTAACTGAAGATATTCAAGATAAATCATTACGCTTAAACTCAGTAGTAGATGCAGTTAAAGGTGTTGGAGATTCTGTACAAACACTTAATAATTCAGTTGATAGAGTTACAAATTCTATTACTCACAATATCTCACAAAATGAAGATAAGATTTCTCAAGTTATTCAATGGTCAAATGTTGCAATGGAAGTTGCAGATAAATGGCAATTAAGAAGAGATCGTAGAAGTAACGTATCATACAAAAATAATGTAAATGCTTCTAAAGATTTTGAAGCGCAAGTGCCGAAAGACTACAATGAAACAACAACATCAGGTGACAACCTAGATGAAGATAAAATTGGTGCAGGCTTGAAAAAATAACGTGCATGGAAGCAAATAACTATCTTTTCAGGCTGAGGCATTTAAACATGTCACAGCCTGATTTCTTTAATAAAATTAGGGGGAAAATATAATGGAAAACAAATACAATAGAGATTTATATACACATGGATTAGAAACATATGAAGCTGAATATGAAAAAAATACAAACGGTAGAGATTTTGTATTTGGAGTAGTATTAGGTACAGTAGTAGGCGGAATTGTTGGTTTATTACTAGCTCCTAAATCAGGGAAAGAATTACAAGATGATTTAAGTGAGAAATCAAACAAAATTATCGATGACGTTAAAACTAAAACTGATGACTTAAAAGTTCAAGCTCAATCTAAAGCTGAAGAAATCAAAACACAAGCTGAAGAAAAGAAAGAAGAAGTTAAAACTAAAGTTGAAGATAAAAAAGCACAAGCTAGTGAAAAAGCAGAAGAAGTGAAAGCTAAAGCTGCTGATAAGAAAGAAGAAGCTAGTCAAAAAGCGGAAGAAGTAAAAGCTAAAGCTGCTGACAAAAAAGAAGAAGTTAAAACAAAAGCTTCAGAAAAGAAAACAGAAACTAAGAAAAAAGCAGAAGAAGTAAAATCTAAACAAGCTGAAAAGAAAGCTAACAAAGGCGTTGTAACAGCTGACGATGTAGGCGACGAAGAATTAAAAGCACAAAAAGGTGCGATTAAATCTGAAGTAGAAAATGAAGACTTAAAAGGTCCTAAAACAGTTGTAGAGAAAAAAACTTTCGATAAAAAATAATAAATAAGTGATGTATAACGCATATTATTTGTACTACCGAAAAGTCATAACATAACTTTTCGGTAGTTTTTTATATTGTAATGAACACCATTATAAATTAAAATATACTTTATTAGTCTGATTAGTAATAAATTTTAATATTTTTGAGATGTTGGGGTTGAATCAGAGCATTTTAATTGTTATACTAACATCTAATTACTTATATATTTTATCGCTTTAAAGTATGTGAGTTAAATTGTTTACATGAGGTGAAAAGGATGTCAAATGAATTAGAGAATTTAAGAAAAAGAATTGAAGGTATTAATGATGAAATTTTAGCTTTATTACAAGAACGTGGTACTTTAGCTAAAAAAATTGGTGAAGAAAAACGTAAACAAGGTACTCAAGTATATGATCCACAACGTGAAAAAGAAATGTTAAATCATTTAATTGATAATAACCAAGGACCATATAACGACAATACTATTAAGCAATTATTTAAAGAGATCTTTAAAGCTTCTACTGACTTACAAAAATCTGAAAATGAAAAACATTTATATGTTTCTCGTAAATTAAAACCAGAAGATACTATTGTACAATTCGACAATGGTGCAATCATTGGTAATAATAAAAAATCATTCGTATTCGGTCCATGTTCTGTAGAATCACAAGAACAAGTTGATGCAGTTGCGAAAGATTTAGCTGATAGAGGCGAAAAATTCATTAGAGGTGGCGCATTTAAACCACGTACTTCTCCTTATGACTTCCAAGGTTTAGGTGAAGAAGGATTAAAAATTCTTAAAAATACTAAAGATAAATACGGTTTAAATATCGTAAGTGAAATTGTAAATCCTGCACACTTTGAAATGGCTGATGAATACTTAGATGTATTCCAAATTGGTGCAAGAAACATGCAAAACTTTGAGTTATTAAAAGAAGCAGGTAAAACAAATAAACCTATCTTATTAAAACGTGGTCTTTCTGCAACTATCGAAGAATTCATCTACGCTGCAGAATACATTCACTCACAAGGTAACAATAACATTATCTTATGTGAACGTGGTATTAGAACATATGAAAAAGCTACAAGAAACACATTAGATATTTCAGCAGTTCCAATTTTAAAACAAGGTACACATCTTCCAGTTATGGTAGACGTTACGCATAGTACTGGACGTAAAGATATTATGTTACCATGTGCTAAAGCTGCATTAGCAGTTGGAGCTGACGGTGTAATGGCAGAAGTACATCCTGATCCATCAGTAGCATTAAGTGATGCTGGTCAACAAATGGACTTAAACGAATTTGATGCATTCTACAAAGAAATCGTTGAAGCTGCTAAATTATACGAAAAATAATATTCATATACATTAACTGGCGAAAAGTTATCATAACTTTTCGCCAGTTTTTTATGTTGTAAATTAACATATGTTCGTTTGTTTTCTGAAAAACTATTTACAATTTACACAAAAACCAAAAATATTAGAGCAATTGTATCGACAACACCTCTATAATCTTTTATAATTGGTAATTGTGAGTTCGCTTTCATATACTTTGAAAACATTATGAAAACGTGCTAGAATAAAGTAGAAAACGTTTTCAAGATAGGAGGATATTATGACTGTAACAATATATGATGTTGCAAGAGAAGCAAAAGTATCAATGGCAACAGTTTCACGTGTCGTGAATGGTAACCAAAATGTTAAACCTTCAACACGTGATAAAGTAAATGAAGTCATTAAAAGATTAAATTATAGACCTAATGCTGTAGCTAGAGGTTTAGCAAGTAAGAAAACAACAACTGTTGGGGTAATTATTCCTGACATTTCTAATGTTTATTATTCTGAATTAGCTCGTGGATTAGAAGATATTGCCACTATGTATAAATATCATACAATCATTTCAAATTCTGATAATGATAGTGAAAAAGAACAAGAGATATTTAATAATTTATTAAGTAAACAAGTTGACGGTATCATTTTCTTAGGTGGTACTTTAACAGATGAAACAGTAGACCTTATTGATAAATCATCAGTACCAGTAGTCGTATCAGGTACGAATGACAAAGATTCTAAACTTGCTTCAGTTAACATTAACTATACAGAAGCTAGTAAAGAAATTGCTGAATCATTGATCAAGAAAGGTGCTAAGAAATTTGCATTTGTAGGTGGAGGATATTCAGAAAAAGCACAGGATGATGCTTTTAAAGGATTAGAACTTGCACTTCAAGAAGCTGGCCTTGAAATCGAAGACAATGCTAAATTTGTTGGTAATGAAACATATAAAGATGGTAGCCGTGCTTATGAGGCTGTTTCTCAAGATAAGCCGGATGTTATTTTATGTATTAGTGATGAACAAGCAATTGGTATTGTACACGCAGCACAAGATGCAGGCGTTAATGTACCAAATGATTTACAAGTTGTAAGTTTCAATAATACAAGATTAGTTCATATGGTTAGACCTCAATTATCAAGTGTGACACAACCATTATATGATATTGGTGCAGTTGGTATGAGATTATTAACTAAATATATGAATGACGAACAAATTGATGAACCGAATGTGATTTTACCTTATAGAGTTGAATATAGAGGTACAACTAAATAATAGTAAAAAGAAGACTGAAACATATCAATTGTGTCAGTCTTCTTTTTTAATATTTAATTAAACCAGTCTAATATTCTTAATTTAGTATTATTATTTTTTTCAGTTATTTCTGTTCTTCTTGGTATTTCAGTATAGTCTTCTTTTTCATCTACCCAAGTTGAAGGTAGTGGTAATGGTGCGTGTGGTTGGTATTTTTGTAACCATGAATCTGGTAGTGAGCCTTCAGGTGTTTGTAGGTCATTTAATGCAAACCATACATGTGACCACGCTCTAGGTACAACGCGCCATATATTATATCCACCGCCACCAATCATAATGATTTTGCCATCACAATATTTGTCTGCTAAACCTTTAACGATATAAGGTATTTTATACAATGTATCAAGTGTACAGCTCAAATGTGTGAGTGGATCTAAGTAATGTATATCAACACCATTTACACTCAGTATGACATCTGGTTTATATGCTTTACAAACGGCTTCTACTGTATCTTTAAAGACGTCTATGTATGAATCGTCTTCTGTATAAGCATCTAATGGCACATTGACAGTCGTTCCAAATCCTTTACCATCACCGCGTTCTGTTAAGGCGCCAGTGCCTGGAAATAAGTATCGACCTGTTTCATGTATAGAATAGTTCATGACATCTTCATTTGTATAAAATGACCATTGTACGCCATCGCCATGATGAGCGTCTGTATCGATATATAAGATGCGTTGATTATACTTTGATTGCATGTATTGGATGGCAACTGCACTGTCATTATATATACAAAATCCGCTCGCTTTTCCTTTGAAGCCATGATGTAAGCCACCACCAAGATGGCATGCTCTTGTTGCTTCTCCAGTCATAACGGCATCTACTGCACTTAAAGTCCCACCAACAACACGTGCACTATTTTCATGCATATTTACAAATTGTGGCGTGTCTTCAGAATTTAATCCGTATTTATCATATTCTTCTAATGGTAATTCACCATTGCCAGCTTTTTTAATAGCTTCTATATAATTTGGTTCATGTACGAGTTGAAGTTCTTCATCAGTCGCTACCCGAGGTGGAATAATATGTGCTTCTGTTAATACACCTAAATCAAAGAGTAAATCAGTTGTTAATTTAAGTCTCATTTGATTGAAAGGGTGACTATCTGAAAAACGATATTTCAATAAATCTTCAGAATATACATATTTAGCATTAGTCATTTTTTATACCAAACGGATAGATGACATGGTAATCTTGTTCTTCTAATAATTTGTATATCTTCTCTGGATTCATTGATTTCACTCGTAACATCAGGTATCTCTTGCTAATATCTTGTTGATCTGCATATGCTAGAACGTTTAAAATATCAATATTTTGTTCTTTAAATATTCTTGTAATATCATGCAGTGCGCCAACTTTATCATCAATATGTACTTCAATAATAGAACCGGGCATAGTCACACCAGTAAGTTCTAAAAATGTATTGAGCATGTCTTTTTGGGTTACGATACCAATTACTTTATTATCTCGAATAACTGGAATTGACCCGATAGACATTTCATAAAAATCTAGTGCAATATCTTCTACAAAATCAAGTGGATGACAACGTATCACATTACGTCTCATTATTTTTGAAACAGACAATGACAAACTTTTGTTAGGCTCGTCATCAGATAATATGCTTGGCAGAGCCATTTTTATATCCCTATCAGAAATAATACCGAGTAAATGATCTTCTTCATCAACAATCGGTAAATGTCTAATTTCTTTTTGTGTCATTAATACTAAAGCATCTTCAATAGATTTATCACTTTGTATTGTCGTACAAGGTGATGTCATAATTTTTTCAACTAACATAAATTTAAACCCCCTCTAAAAGAAAAATCTATTCATAAATCTGAGCTTATCAAATGCTTCCATTTGTTCTTGTTGAATATTTTGTCCAATCCTTGCCATTAAGCTATTTGCTGGATGACTAATAATTTCAGGGTCGTCTGTTGCAAACACTTCTAATCCACCTTCAGCCATCATTTTATTCATGATTTTCTGATATTGATAAACATCTAAACCACTGTTTTTAAGGTCCCAATGCCAATAATATTCAGTTGTAATGACGATGAAATCTTCCATTTCAGGTGCTTTCATAGCAAGTTGAAGCATTTTTTTACCTAGACCATATTTACGATAATCTAATGACAATTCAATAGCACCTAATTCTAGAATATACGGTAAATTACCATCAGACCATCTCTCTAATGGGTCAGGGTATAAGTATGTCGTATAACCAATAATATGTTGATCAATACGTGCAATAATTATTCTTCCTTCAGGTAATTCTGCAATTTCAATAATGGCTTCAAATTGTTCTTTAGATACTCTAAAACTATTGAGTCCTTCATCAAAAGTCATATTTCGTAATTCATCTGGATGTACAGGTCCTTCAACGATAATGTCTGTGTCTTTATCATAGGGGACAGTTTCAGATATAAAAGTCTTCTTGAATTCCAATGTTGTACCTCCTTTCATTAAGTATGATATTCTATATTTGTAATATGTATTTTGAATAATCAAATTTTTTTGAAAAGTATCATCTATTTATATTATAATGTAAATAGGCTTTATTGAAAACGATTACATTCATAAAAGGGGAGATTTAAATGAAAGTCGAAGTATACGAAGCATTAAATGATTCTTATAACCTTGCTGATTATGATGAAACAGTAAAAAATCATAATTGGAAAGATATCGAAAAGAATTTCAGTTGGAGTGAAACTGGAAAAATAAATATGGCTTACGAATGTATAGATCGTCATGTAGATAATGGTAAAGGGGACAAAATTGCACTTCATTATAAAGATAGCAATAGACAAGATAGTTATACATTTAAAGAATTACAAATCGCGAGTAATAAAGCTGCAAATGTCTTGAAAAATGAAGCGAATGTACAAAAAGGTGATAGAGTATTTATATTTATGCCGAGAACACCTGAATTATATTTCTCTTTATTAGGTACTTTGAAGATTGGGGCTATTGTAGGTCCATTATTCGAAGCCTTTATGGAAAAAGCAGTTAAAGACAGATTAGAAAATAGTGAAGCTAAAGTTATCATTACAACGAACGATTTAGTTGGTAGAATTCCGAAAGATGAATTACCAAACCTTGAACATATTGTCGTTGTAGATGACGAAGTAAGTGATGAATATATTGATTTCAATCAATCATTTGAGCAAGCAAGTGAAGAATTTGATATTGAATGGTTAGATAGAGAAGATGGTTTGATCTTACATTATACATCAGGTTCTACAGGACAACCTAAAGGTGTATTACATGTTCAAGAGGCTATGATTGTACATTATATATCTGGTAAATATGTATTAGACTTTAAAGAAGATGACGTTTATTGGTGTACAGCTGACCCAGGTTGGGTAACTGGCACATCATACGGTATCTTTAGTCCATGGTTAAATGGTGTTACAAACTGTATCGTCGGTGGAAGATTCTCACCAGAAGGCTGGTATGACTTTATTCAAACATATGGCGTAACGATTTGGTATACTGCGCCAACTGCACTACGTATGTTAATGGGTGCTGGCGATGATGTTGTTAGTAAATATGATCTTTCATCATTAAGACATGTGCTTTCAGTAGGTGAACCGTTAAACCCTGAAGTTATTAAATGGGCACATAACGTATTTAATCATAGAGTACATGATACATGGTGGATGACTGAAACAGGTGGACATATGATTGTAAACTATCCATCTATGGATATACGTGCTGGTTCAATGGGTAAACCTTTACCAGGTATTGAAGCAGCAATTGTAGATGATCAAGGTAATGAATTACCACCGAATAGAATGGGTAACTTAGCCCTTAAAAAAGGTTGGCCATCAATGATGAGAACAATTTGGAATAATCAGCCTAAATATGATTCTTACTTTATCAATGATGAATGGTATGTTTCAGGAGATTCTGCATATAAAGATGAAGATGGTTATTACTGGTTCCAAGGTAGAGTTGATGATGTCATCATGACTGCTGGTGAACGTGTAGGTCCATTTGAAGTTGAATCTAAACTCGTTGAACATCCAGCTGTTGCTGAAGCGGGTGTTATCGGTAAACCTGACCCAGTAAGAGGTGAAATTATTAAAGCTTTTATTGCTTTAAGAGATGGCTATGAAGAATCAGACGAACTTAAAGAAGAAATTAGAAAGTTTGTTAAAGAAGGATTAGCTGGACATGCAGCACCTCGTGAAATTGAATTTAAAGATAAATTACCGAAGACACGTTCAGGTAAAATTATGAGACGTGTACTTAAAGCTTGGGAATTAGATTTACCAGCAGGTGACTTATCTACGCTTGAAGATTAAATTAAATAAAGTTCACGTCATATAATTGGCGTGATCTTTTTTACGGGAAATTTGAATAAAAGTAGCTTACATATCGACTTTTATGAGTGAATTGTATATCCTAATAGTGTTAGGATATGTCATTTAATATTTAATTTGTAATATAAATTTAAGGAGTGAACGATGTTGAGTCATTTATCAGATTTAGAAATTGCAAAACAAAGTACTTTAAGACCAATTAGTGAAATAGCTGAGAAGGTGGGGATTTCTCATGAAGCTTTGGAACCTTATGGTCACTATAAAGGAAAAGTTGATATTACAAAGCTAAATGATCTAGAGGAAAAAGGTAAAGTTGTACTTGTAACAGCTTTAAGTCCAACTCCAGCTGGTGAAGGTAAATCAACGGTAACGGTTGGATTAGCAGATGCCTTTAATCAACTTAATCAAAATGTAATGGTCGCATTAAGAGAGCCATCACTTGGACCTGTATTTGGTATGAAAGGCGGCGCAACAGGTGGTGGTTATGCACAAGTTTTACCAATGGAAGAAATCAATTTACATTTTAATGGTGACTTACACGCGATAACGACTGCAAACAATGCGTTGTCAGCATTTATCGATAATCACATCTATCAAGGTAACGAACTTAATATTGATTCTAGACGTGTTGAATGGAAACGTGTACTTGATATGAATGATAGAGAGTTACGTCAAGTTGTAGTTGGTTTAGGTGGTCCAACAAGAGGTGTACCAAGAGAAGATGGTTTTGATATCACAGTTGCATCTGAAATAATGGCTATATTCTGTTTATCAAACGGCATTAAAGATCTAAAAGAAAATCTAGCTAATATTACTATTGGCTATAATGTCGATAAACAACCCGTAACGGTTCGTGATTTAAAAGTAGAAGGTGCTTTAACGCTTATTTTAAAAGACGCGCTAAAACCTAATATCGTACAAACGATAGAAGGCACGCCTGCATTAGTACATGGTGGACCTTTTGCGAATATTGCGCATGGATGTAATTCAATTATTGCAACGAATACTGCTAGAAAGTTAGCGGATATAGTTGTAACAGAAAGTGGATTTGGTTCAGATTTAGGTGCCGAGAAGTTTTTAAATATCAAAACACGTAAAGCTGGATTTGATCCAAGTGCAGTTGTTATAGTCGCAACTATTCGTGCGTTAAAAATGCATGGCGGTGTAGCAAAAACAGATCTAAAAGAAGAGAATGTTCAAGCTGTTCAACAAGGTATCGTAAACTTAGAAAGACACGTCAATAACATTAAACAGTTTGGCGTTGAGCCTGTTGTAGCAATTAATGCGTTTATTCACGATACAGATGATGAAGTACAAGTTGTCTTAGATTGGTGTAAAGAAAATAACGTAAAAGTAGCTTTAACAAAAGTTTGGGAAAAAGGTGGAGCAGGTGGCGTCGAACTTGCTAAAGAAGTATTAAAAGTATTAGAAACACCACAATCATTTAAACATCTTTATGACTTGGACTTATCTATAGAAGAAAAAATAGAAACTATTGTTCAGAAAGTATACGGCGGAAGATCTGTTAAATTCAGTGACAAAGCCTTAAAACAATTGAAGACAATTAAAGAAAACGGGTGGGATAAATACCCAGTATGTATGGCAAAAACACAATATTCATTTACAGACGATCCAAAAGAACTTGGTGCACCAGTAGACTTTGATATAACAATTAGAGAATTATCACCAAGAACTGGCGCAGGATTTATCGTAGCATTAACAGGGGACATCATGACAATGCCAGGTTTACCAAAGAAACCAGCAGCATTAAATATGGATGTTAACGAAGACGGTTCTGCAGTAGGATTATTCTAAATAGAATATAATTCAACAAAAAATAACACCTCATTTTCACTGAAAATGAGGTGTTATTTATTTTGAACTAGAAAGTTTATCTAATTATTGCCACTTGGTGGTGCGGTGCTTGTACCACTGGATGGCTTGCTATTGCTGTTTGAACTACTATTATTACTGCTTGATTTATATGACCAAGCTTCTTTAGAATTTTTAGATACACGTTCTTTTGGTTTAACTTTTGATGATGTGTTTGTATCAATTGCTTGTCCTAGTCGTTTTAATACATAGTCAGAATTAATATCTTTATTCGAAGTATCGACTTTGTCAGATATTAATGTAGAAGATTTAGATTCACCACTGCTACAGCTTCCTGTAGAATTTGTGTATTGGCAAATTGTGTCTTCTTTAACTGTGCTAGGTCTAGAGAATTCACTATCGTATCCTAATTTTTCTCTATCTGTAGAAGATAATGCATTAACCATATCTCTCCACATAAATAATTGATAATGACTGTCTTCATCAAATGTTATTGGTTGGTCATAACCCATCCAAATACCTAGTGTAACTTTTGGTGTATAGCCTACAAACAAGCTATCTTTAGCATCTTGTGATGTACCCGTTTTACCAGCCCAGTTACCGTCAAATGAATTCTTAATTTGGTAACCTGAACCGTCATCAAGAACACCTTCTAAAATACTTGTTGTTAAATATGTTGTTGATTCACTAAAGATACGTTTAGGATCTTTTTTGTGTTGATAAATCACTTCACCATCTCGTGATTTAATAGATTCAATCATATAACTTTCATTATATTCACCTTTATTAGCTAAAGTACTGTAACCATTCACATCTTGTTCTAATGTGAAGTCTGCTGTACCAAGTGTTAAGGCTAAACCATCTTGGATATCTTTAGGTACGGTCATACCCATTTTATTTAAGTTTTCCCATGGTTTGTAATCTTGAACATTACTATACAATCTTAAAGTACTTAAGTTTAAAGAGTTTCTTAATGCATAATCTGCTGTTACCGGACCAAATTCTCTTCTATCGTAGTTATCAGGAGAATAACCTTGGAAGTCGAATTTTTTATCCAGTAGGGCAGTGTTTGGTGTGATTAATCCATTTTCAAATGCTGGTGCATATGTGAGTAATGGTTTCATTGTTGAACCTGGTGAACGTTTAGCACTTGTTGCGTGATTGATTTGTGATTTTTCGTAATCTCTACCACCAACGAACGCTAGAATTTTACCAGATTGATTTTCTTTTAATAATGCACCGACTTCATGTTGGAACTCTTTAGAAGCTTTTTTACCTTCACTGTTTGTATAACTTGCTTCTCTATCCCAAGAGTAGCTACCAGAATTATCTTTAACTTCTTGAAGTTTATCGTACATATCTTTTTCAATCGTTGTATCTACACGGTAACCTTCAGTTCGCATAGCTTGATTAGCTTTTTCAGTATATTTCGTCATAAGAACTGGCGTTTGATCAAGTTCTTTCTTAGAAATATTATCTTCTTTAGCTAAATGATATTTAAGGATATCAACAGTACGTTTTTCAACTTCTTCCGTTAAGAATGGATATTTCTGATTAGGTTCTTCAACTTTATCAACAAATGATTTCTTGATGTCGAATTTTAATGCTTCATCGTATTCTTTTTTCGTAATTTTTTCTTCTTGGTACATTCTTTTCAGAACATAGTGTTGACGATTGATGCCGTATTTCAAGGATTCATCATCTTTCAAATCACCATTCGGTAAGAAAGGTGTGTATGTGTAAGGATTCTGTGGTAATCCAGCAAGATACGCAGATTGTGCGATGTTTAAATTCTTAGCTGATTTACCAAATACACCTTGAGCAGCGGCTTCAATACCCGCTATATTAGAACCATTTGAATTTCTTCCGAATGAAACGACGTTTAAGTAACTATCAATAATTTCTTCTTTTGATAAGTTCTTTTCAACATTCATTGAAAGTAGCATTTCTTTAGCTTTACGTTCAAATGATGTTTCATTAGTTAAAAGTTGGTTCTTAACAAGTTGTTGCGTTAATGTACTCCCGCCAGAAGAATTAGCACTACCAAGTACTTCTTGTACTGATGCTCTTATAAAAGCTTTAGGTACAATACCATTATGGTTATAGAAGTCTTCATCTTCTGTTGATATAAGTGCATTTTTAACATTCTTACTTATGTCTTTCCCTTTAATAACATCCCTTTGGACATCACTTTTTAATCGACCAAGTGACTCTCCAGAACCAAAATAAACAGATGTGCTTTCTGTCATTGAATAAAGTTGTTGCTTCATTTCTTTTTTAGACATTACTTTTTCATCTTTGACAAGTCCTGCGAAGTATCCGCCACCAATACCCAATCCTAAAGCTAATAATAAACAACTAATAAATACAATAATGAAAAATAAATTGCTTATTACATTGTATGTAGTATGGAATATGAGTTTTGGGGACCATTTTGTTTCTTTAAAAGTATCTTTATATTTCTTACTTGAACGATTAAATTGTTCTTTAAGTTTGTTTTTAGACTGATTTGAACTCAAATTTTTACCTCCAATCTAATCATCAATATTATAACATATATGTTTAGTGTTGACTTTTAAAAAAGTTAGCATTATACTTTGTAATTAATTGCATAAGGTAATGAACTAAAGGAGAAGTAGTGATTATTTTCTTTTTAAGAGAGTCAGTGGTGCTGCGAACTGATAAAGTGATAATGATGAATACACCTTTATAACAACAAGTTCAACGTTTTTAATGTACGTAACATTAAAGAGTGATGATGTATGAATTTACGTCATAAGTATGGTGGTACCGTGTATTCAAGCACCCTTACATTTTTTGTGAGGGTGCTTTTTTATATTCTATTTTAGAGGAGGAAAATATAATGACAAATGAACTTTTAGAAGATTTAAAATGGAGAGGTTTAATTTATCAACAAACTGATGAACAAGAAATTGAAGACTTATTAAATAGAGAGTCAGTTAAAATATATTGTGGTGCAGATCCTACAGCTGATAGTTTGCACATTGGGCATTTATTACCATATTTAACACTACGTCGTTTCCAAAACCATGGTCATACACCAATCGTCTTAGTCGGTGGTGGTACAGGTATGATTGGAGATCCATCAGGTCGTTCAGAAGAAAGAAAATTACAAACTGATGAACAAGTTGAAGCTAATGTAAGAGGAATCATGAATCAAATGCATAAAATATTTGATTTTGAAGGTGAAGACTCAGCGATTCTTGTTAACAATAAAGATTGGTTAAAAGAAATAGATTTAATTTCATTCTTAAGAGATTACGCTAAACACGTGGGTGTAAACTACATGTTAGCGAAAGATTCTGTTAAGACGAGATTAGAAACAGGTATTTCATACACTGAGTTTACGTACATGATTTTACAAGCCATTGATTTCGGATACTTAAACCGTAATTACGATTGTAAAATGCAAATTGGTGGTTCAGACCAATGGGGTAACATCACGACAGGATTAGATTTAATGAGAAGAATGTACGGTGACACTGAAGCTTATGGTTTCACAATTCCACTTGTTACAAAAGCAGACGGTAAAAAATTCGGTAAATCTGAATCAGGTACTGTATGGTTAGATAGAAGTAAAACGTCAGCTTACGAGTTATACCAATTCTGGATTAATTCACAAGATGCTGATGTTGTGAAATACTTGAAATACTTTACTTTCCTTGATAGAGAAGAAATTGAAAGACTTGAAAAAACAGTTGAAGAAGCACCTCATTTAAGAGAAGCTCAAAAAGTATTAGCTGAAGAAATGGTTCGCTTTATACATGGTGAAGAAGCTGTAGAAGAAGCTAAAAGAATTACAGATGCACTATTTAAAGGCGATATTAAATCATTAACAAAATCAGAAATCGTAGAAGGTTTTAAAGATGTGCCAACAGCTGAAGTAAGTTCTGAAACTGTACAACTTGTTGACTTTATTATTGAAGCAGGTGTTTCACCTTCAAAACGACAAGCACGTGAAGATATCACAAATGGTGCAATTTACTTAAACGGTGAACGTATTCAAGATGTTAACCACGAGATTTCAAGCGAAGATAAAATAGATGACGAATTTACAATTGTTAGAAGAGGTAAGAAGAAATACACAATGGTTAAATACGTTTAATATTTATGAGCTATAATGGCTGAGGCAATGATGTTTGTCTCAGTCTTTTTTCGCATACATATGGTATTTATTGTATAATAAAGAAGACCATTTATTTATAAAAAGAAAGGGAGACATTTAATGAAAAAATATTTAGGACCAATTATTGTTGTTGTAGCAGTAATTGTTATTATTGGCTTATTTATGATCGGTCCATACAATAGATTAGTTGGACTTGAAGAAGAAGCGGATAAGTCATTATCTAATATTGATAATCAGCTTCAAAGACGTGTTGACTTAATTCCTAACTTAGTTGATACAGTTAAAGGTTATACGAAACACGAAGAAAAAGTATTCAAAGATGTATCAGATGCACGTAGTAAATTAGCAGGTGCGAATACGCCAGAAGAAAAAGCAGAAGCAAATGGTGAAGTTAATAGTGCGTTAAGTCGTTTACTTGCTATCAGTGAAAATTATCCAGATTTAAAAGCAGATAAGCAATTTACAGGATTAAGAGACGAATTAGCTGGTACTGAGAATAGAATTGCAGTAGCTAGAAAAGATTATAATGAATCTATTAATGAATATAATCAAGCTACTCGTAGATTCCCATCTAGTATCGTAGCAGGATTGTTTAATTTTGATAAGAAAGAATATTTCCAAGCCAAAGGTGAAGCTAAAGATGCACCAAAAGTTGACTTTGGCGGAGACGAATCTTAATGAAATCAATGTTTAAACGATTTTGTGTCTTGCTTATTGTTAGCTTTTTTTCACTAAGTTATGTCGTACATGCAGCTGATGATAAATTTCCTAAGTTAGAACAGCCTGTATTTGTACAAGATCATGCTAAATTAATGACTGATCAAGATAAAGACAAAATTAATCAAAAAGGTCAAAAATTACAAGACGGAACAGATGCAGATATCTTGTTAATGACGATGAAATCAATAGGTCAAACACCTCGCCAAGATTATGCATTAGAAGCGGGGCGACACTATAAAGTTGGCGACCAAAAGCATAATCGAGGTATTGTTATTCTTTTAAATATGGATAACGGTAATGAGAATAATAATAGAGGTATTGATATAGCAGTTGGAGATGGACTTGAAGGTGTCCTTAACGACTCTAAAGTTGGGGAATTGATTGATTCTAAATTTATGCCTTATCAAAAGAAAGCTTCTCAAACTAAAGATAGTAAAAAAGCAAATGCTTATTACAGTCAAGGTTTAACAAATTTATATGATGCAGTGTGGGATGAAGTAGCTAAAAGTTACGGATACGATGGTAAGAAGTTCACAGAAGACGAACCACAAAGTAGTGGATTAGGAAAAATACCATTTATCATCTTTATCATATTTATTATTGTTTTCTTCATTATTTACTTCAAAAATGGAGGCGGTAGACCTCCAAGAGGTGGAAATAGAAGAGGTACAAGACGTGGTATGACTGGACCATTTATCTTTGGAGGTTCATCAGGTAGTTCTGGTGGCGGATTCTCCGGAGGTGGCTTCGGCGGAGGAGGCGGCTTCTCTGGCGGAGGCGCAGGTAGAGGCTTTTAGTTTGTAATATGTATATAGAAAAAGCATGCAACTCGATATGAGTTGCATGCTTTTTTGAATTAGTTTTGTTCTTTCAATGTGATTTTTGTTGTATGTGTTTTACCGTCTCTAATATATTTGATTGTGATTTTGTCACCTGGTTTTTTCTCATTGTAGATATAATTTTTAATATCAGAAACGTCTGATACATCTTTATCGTCTACTTTAGTGATGACATCATCTTTTTTAAGTCCGTTGTCTGCTTTTTTATCTACTTCAGAAATGTAAACACCTTTATCTGTTGTGAGATTTAATTCTTTCTTATATTGATTTGGTATATCATCTATTGAGATCATGCTGATACCGATATAAGGTCGTGTTACTTTACCGTCATCCATTATATCTTTAATGATATTGTTTACTTCATTACTTGGTATTGCAAAGCCGATACCTTCTACATCTGATCTTGAAATTTTCATTGAGTTAATTCCGATAAGGTTACCGTTTAAGTCGATTAATGCGCCACCTGAGTTACCTGGGTTTATGGCAGCATCTGTTTGAATAACTGTTGCTTCTGTAACACCTTGAGAAGTTTGTACATTCATCGTACGTTCTTCTGAAGAAATAATACCTTGAGTCACACTGTTTGCAAATTCTACACCTAATGGGTTACCTAAAGCAAATACTGTTTCACCAGCTTTAACTTTAGATGAATCGGCAAATTTAATTGGTTCAATATTATAATTGCCTTCTATTTTTAATACTGCTAAGTCAGTCATAACATCTGTACCGACAAGTTTGGCTTTCACTGATTTATCATTATGAAGGCGAATTTCTATTTCATTTGCACCTTCTATAACATGGTTGTTCGTTACGATGTAAGTACTATTACCATTAGATTGATAAATCACGCCTGTACCTGTTCCCGTTTCTTCTGAATCACCAGATCCGTCTGAATCCTCAGAATTGTTACCACCGAAAAATGATTCTAGTCCGCTTGCTTTTTGTTTGTTAATAACGCCTACAATTGAAGGTGAAACATCTTCAATCATTTTAGAAACGGATTTGTTGCTTGATTTATTATCTTTAATATTGCCACCTTTTTCATTAGCTGGTGCTTTTGTAATATTTGCTTCATCATTATAATTGCTAAACACATCTACTATTTTAGTCCCGCCGATATATAAGGCGAGTATTAAGACCGCACCTAAAATACCAGAAATAAATGGGATAAGACAACTTTGATACCAAGGGATTTTATTTTTTTGTTTGTAATAGTAACCATTTGAAGTTGTCTTATTAATATTTTGTTGATCCTCATTTTGATTTTGATCCATTGTATTGCCTCCTTAAACACTGTCCATAAAATAATTATTATAGAAATTCCTTTAAAAAGCTAATAATATGGTTGTTTTAAATTGTTACAATATTTTGTATGAAAACTTGTTACGTAAGTACGACAATGATAGAATATGTATATCATTAAGAAGAGAGTGGTCATTAAATGTATAAATTTGCGAGTACAGTTTTACATACTATTTTTCAAAAATTCGGGAAACAAATTGTAGCAATTAACAAAGAGAAAGTTCCTGATGAACCTTATATCGTTACGTGTACACATACAGGATATGTAGAAGTTATCATGTTAGCTTTAAGTTTATATCCTACAGAAATTAATTATATGGCTAAAAAGGAATTATTTTCGAAAGACTGGTCAGATAAGTTCTTTCATTCATTGAATGCATTTCCAGTTGATAGAGAAAAACCAGGTCCAAGTACTTTGAAAATACCTGTTAAGTTATTAAATGAAGGTAAAAGTGTTGGAATTTTCCCATCTGGTCATAGAGCAGAAACAGGAGAAGCACCATTAAAAAGAGGGGCTGCAACGATTGCTGTATTAAGTAACAAACCAATTGTACCAGCTGCTTTTGAAGGACCTAAACAAGTTAAATCAATTTTTGGATTTAGACAAAAGTCATTTATTAAATTTGGTGATCCGATTGATCCAAACGACTTTCCAAGTGATATGAAGAAAAGTGAAAAAATCGCTAAAATTATGACTTTATTAGAAGAAAGAACGAATACTTTACAAAAAGAAGTGACGTATATCGCTCAGAAATCTAGACAAAAATAACATTATAAAATTTTACAAGCGATCATTTGCTTGTAAGATTTTTTTGTATTATAAACTAAAACGTTTTCATTTATCTTATGTTGTAATACTACTGTATTCAGTAATAATCTATGCTAAAATTATAATCAGAATGTTCAAAAAATGGAGGCATAATATGAAACAAGTATTATTTGATGTAGACGGTGTTTTTTTAAGTGAAGAAAGATGTTTTGACGTTTCTGCTTTAACAGTTTATGAAATTTTACATAGTGAAGCTTTTTTAAACTTAAAAGGAACAGTAGACATAGAAACATTAGAAGAACAAGATATTAAACAAATTAGAAAAGACATATTTATTGATGATCAAATTCTGAATCAACTTAAGTCTTTAGGTTTAAATTCTAACTGGGATATGCTTTTTATTGTGATTAGTACACATTTAATTGAATTGTTAAAGCAAGCAAAAGCTAAAAATCTTGACTTGAGTAACGTTAACTTTGACGACAATACTTTGAAAAATTATGCTCAACAAATAGTAGGTAAAGAGATAAATATAGAAACTCCTCGTCGATTTTTATCTAAAGCGACTTCCGGTAAAGAAAATATTTATCATGATCTTATCGCTTTTGCTCAAGAAGAACTAAATGTAGAAGATGCTTCAATTTTTGAACTGAAAAGTAAGTTCTGGGATGTAGCACAAGAAGTATATCAAGAATGGTACTTAGGTACTGAGCTATATCAAGAAGTTGAACATAAGACACCTCGTACAACTTTTAAAAATGGTTATATAAAAGAAGAAGTAGTGTTAGCTGATGTGGATGAAGTGACACAATTGCTAGAAGATTTGAAAGCAGCAGGATATCAAATCGGTATTGCTACAGGTAGACCAAGAACAGAAACAATCGTTCCATTTGAAACAATCGGTTGGTTAAAACAATTTGATGAATTCCATATTGGAACAGCATCAGAAGTTCTTAAAGCAGAAACAACATATCCAGAATTTAAACCACTCGGTAAACCAAATCCATTTAGCTATTTAATAGCGAATGGTGGAAATGACCCAGAGAACTATTTAACTTATATAAAAAAACAAGAACAAGTGTTTAGTGAGCAAGATATATATATAGTAGGTGATTCATTAGCTGATTTATTGAGTGCACAAAAAACAGGTGCAACATTTATAGGCACACTTACTGGATTAAAAGGTCAGTCTGCAAGAGCAGAGCTAGAAGATTATGATGCTGATTATATTGTAGATAACGTATTAGATATTAGAAACGTATTATTATAAATTGATAATCCCTCAAATCATCAAAGATTTGTGGGATTTTTTGATAAATAAACATTTTATAAGATTTCATTACAATATTTACTTACAAATATTGTATAATAAGAGTGTGAATAAAATTTTGAAAAGCAAATGGTGGTTGGAATAATGTATATTGATATTTTATTTAAAAATCATGATGCTGATAGAAACCACTTTATAAGGCAAACTGGGTTCTCTCATAAGAAAATTTCTAAACTCAATAAACAAGATCCTAATTCGTATAGTGATGATTTAATAAAAGAGATCGCTCAGTTCCTTAATTTAAGCTATGACAGTACTAGAAATGAATTAGTGCAAATTAAAGAAAAGGGGACACTTTATAAAGCACAAACTGTCGAAGAACTAAAGATTGTGATTGATACGAGCCCTAAAGAATTTATAGTGAGTAAAGAGGTCTATAGTTTGATTAATGATATTAAGCAATCTGATATCTCTCATGATCAGCAATATATGAAAGATGTATCCCAAACTGTTTTAACGTCATTTATTTTATGGATTGTAGGCAAAGTGAAAAGTATTGGTAAATCATCTGAAGAAAAATTGATTAATGATTTAAGGTTACATATCTTAATGTACTATGATATTCATGAAATGAACAACAATCGAGCAAGACTCGTACTCAAAGGATTTGTTAGTTAAATATGCATAATAAAAACCACGTGTTAGTATTGATCTAACACGTGGTTAATTGTTTATAGTTGTTTATTTAGTTCGACTTTTTTAATGCTTTGGAAGCCATCAATAGCAAATAAGTCATCTATTGTTTCATCTGAAGCTTCATCATCTATTGATAATATCATTAATGCTTCTCCACCGATAGAATGTCTACCTAAGTGCATTGAAGCAATATTAATGCCATGTTCTCCTAAGATTTGTCCCATTTTACCTACGATACCAGGTCTGTCATTATGATGGATAAGTAACATATGTTTTTCAGGTTTGAAATCTACAGGATAGTCATTAATTCTTACGATACGAGGTCCATAACCATTTAATACAGTTGAACCGATTTTAATAGAATGATCTTTGTTCACTAATTCTAATTCAATATAGTTGCTGAAACCATATTTTTTACTATTTTTTTCGATTTGATACGTTACACCTTGTTCATTTAACAATACGAGTGCATTGATTAAATTAACATGATCACCTAAGTCTTGTTGTAAGACACCCATAACAAGTTGTCTTGTAATTAAACTTGTGTCATCTAATGCAATTTCACCATGATATTTAATTTTTAATTCTCTTGGACCTTTTTCAAATAGTTGGATACCAACTTCACCAGTTGTTCTACTTAATTCAACAAAAGGTCTAAGTTCTGCTTCAACTTCACCAGACATTTGTGGTGCGTTTACAGCGTGTAAGACGTTATTATTTTCAAAGATATCGATGATTTCATTTGCAACAGATACTGCAACTTTTTCTTGAGCTTCGATAGTTGAAGCACCAAGATGGGGTGTTACGATTATTTTTTCATGTTGCGTAAGTGGTGTGTTATTTGCTGGTTCTTCAGTAAATACGTCTAGAGCAGCTTTTTCGATTTTACCTTCATCAAGTGCTTTAATTAAGGCATCTTCATCGATAATACCACCTCTAGCAACGTTGATGATTTGTAAGTTAGGTTTTGCTTTATTGAAGAAGTCTTCATTTACAAGACCTTTAGTCTTTGGTGTAAGAGGAGTATGCACTGTAATAAAATCTGCTTGTTCAGCAATTTCATCTACAGTTGCTCTCGTAATTTCTAAACGTTTCGCGTCATCACTTGATAAATAAGGGTCAAATGCAAGAATATTCATGCCGAAACTTTGAGCACGTTTGGCAACACCTAAACCGATTCTACCTGCACCAATTACGCCAAGTGTCTTCTTGTATAATTCAGTACCACGATATTTTTTTCTATCCCAATTACCTTCTTGTAATGAGCGATGTGCTTCTGGAATATTTCGAGCCATAGAAAGAATCATTGCCATAGAATGTTCAGTTGCAGAAATAGTGTTACCATCAGGCGCATTAATAACAAGAATACCTTGTTTAGTTGCGTGATCGATATCAATATTATCAACACCAACACCAGCTCTAGCTACAACGCGAAGATTTTTCGCTGCATCTAGAATAGGGGGTGTGATTTGAGTTTGGCTTCTTACGATTAAAGCATCATAGTCACCGATAATGTTAACGATTTCTGATTCACTCAAGCCAGTTTTGATGTCTATTTCGAATTTTTCATGATCTGTTAAACTTTTTAAACCTTCTTCTGATATTGGATCGACTACAATTACTTTAAACATATTGATTAACTACCTCCTGGAATTTTGAAACACCTTTACCAAGTACTGATTGATCACGTATTTCTGAAAGTATAATTTCTAATGCGCTAATAAATTGCAACATGTCATTTGGAGAGACTTTACCCATGTGACCAACCCTTAATATTGTTCCTTTAAGGTGCTGTTGACCACCTGCAATTGTAATGTTGAATCTATTAAGTAATTCATCTTTAATCGTCTTAACTTCATCTTTATTTGGCACAAAAGCTGTTACAGTAGGTGAAGCAAATTCATCTTCAACTAATAGTTCCATATCTAAAGCTTTTAAACTTTCTCGAACGGCTGTTTTACATACTTCGTGTCTTTTGATTGTATTTTCAAATTTTTCTTCTTGAATTAAATCACAATAAGTTTGTACACCTCTAATAAGTGATACAGCTGGTGTAAAAGGTGTTGAATCATCGTTTAAAGAAGTTATGTATTTATTTAAATCTAAATAAAATCTTGAAGTAGTCACTTCTTTAAACCTTTCGATAGCTCTATCATTATATGCTACAAATGCAGCTCCAGGTGGTAACATGATTGCTTTTTGACTACCTGAAACGAGAACGTCGATGTTGTCTTGTTCCATATCTACTTCAACTGCGCCAATAATACTAACGCCATCCACTACAAAATAGATGTCAGGATTAAATTGTTTAACTAACTTACCTAAAGCATTAATAGGGTGTTTAACAGAAGTAGACGTTTCACAAAATTGTGTGAATACGGCTTTAACATCAACATTAAGTGAGTTTAAATATGTTTCAAATTCTTTTAAATCGACACCTTTTCCCCATTCAACTTCAAAAATATGTGCCTTAAATGGATATGAGGATGCGATTTTTCTAAACCTATCCCCAAAAGCGCCTGAAACAATAATGACAATATCATCTTCAGGATTCGCTACATTAACCATAGCTGCTTCAAGAGCACTTGTTCCTGATGAAGTTAGAATAGCAACAGGGTGTTTAGCCCCAAAAATTGTTTGTAAATCTCTCGATGCTTGATGAATAATTTGACTAAATTCCTTTGTTCTATGTCCTGTCATAGGTTGATTCATACTTTCTAAAATCTCCCTAGGAACAGTTGTAGGACCTGGTGCGAGTAATAAAGAATCATGCTGATACATATATATACACTCCTTACTGAATTTATGTTCTATATTGTAGCAAAGAAAATAGTAAAATAATAGTGAATTTATTGAAAATTCCGATTAAAACGCTTTCATTACTAAAATCTTATTTCACCTGTTGCTACAACTTGAACATTACCAGCTAAAGCACGTGTTACCATACAAGATTCTTCTGCTTTTTGAACAAGTCTGTTTAATCTTTTTTGTAAATTTTCATCTGGTTCTTCAGATAAATAAATAATAGGGAAATGTTCTATTTTTCTATAAGTGATCACGCCATCTTCAAAATCAACATGACCTTTAGAATCCACTTCGATTCTTTCGATATCAATTTCAGAACGTTCAATCATTGCCGCCAATGTAATCATATAGCAAGTTGAAGCTGCACCTAATAACATCTCGTCTGGATTTGTACCTATTTCTGGTCCGTCCATTACTACAGGGATTGATACGCGTGTAGATAAATTATCAGTTGTGATATGGCCAGAAGCATTTCTGCCTTTAGTCCATGTTCCTTTTAAATTAAAAATATGTGTTGTCATATTCATGTTCCTTTCTATAATTAAAAATATTTGGGTATAATCTATAGTATGACTGATTTTAAAGGAGTAGACAATGAATGTGAATAATCAAAATTGCAAATTAAAAATTGCACACAGAGGTGTTCCATCATTAGCACCAGAAAATACAATGATTTCTTTTAAACGTGCAATAGAATTCAATATAGATGCTCTAGAAATAGATATACATAGAACGATTGATGGTGAACTTGTTGTTATTCATGATCCAACGACGAACCGTACTTCACAAGAAAAAGGGGTCATCAATAAATTAACTTATGAAACATTGACAAAATATGATGTCGGTAAATGGAAAGGTCAAGCATATATTGGTGAGCAAATTCCGTTATTTCAAGATGTACTTAAATTAATAAAAGACACACATATAAAGCTTCTAATAGAAATCAAGCAACCAGAAAACTATCCTAATATTGAATCGGATATTATCGCTATGATCAAACAACATGATATTTCGTACAATCAAATTATGATTCAGTCATTCAATAGAAATTCAATTCAAAAAATAAGCACTTTATTGCCAGATATTGAATTAGGTGTATTGATTAAGAAGAAAAACCGTTTTATAAGTAAAAGGGCAATTAAGAAAATAGGGGAGTATGCAAACTATATTAATCCGAATTATAAAATTGTAACGAGAAAATTTGTAGAGGCAGCACATGCATCGCAACTTAAGGTATTACCGTATACGATAAATAATAAATCTACGGCTCAAAAAATGTTAGCGATGGGTGTTGATGGTTTAATATCGGATTACGCACATTTATTAGATGAATGGATGAAGTCATCAATTATAAAATAAAAAACCACTTTCGAAATGAAAGTGGTTTTGTTTGAACAAAGATTAACGAGAGTAGTACTCAACGATTAATTGTTCATTGATTTCAGCAGATAATTCGCTACGTTCTGGAACGCGTACGAAAGTACCTTCTAATTTGTCAGCATCGAATGATAAGTAATCAGGAACGTGATGACTTAATTCAACTGATTCTAATACGATGTTTAATTTTTGTGATTTTTCACGAACACTGATAGTTTGACCAGGTTTTAAAGTGTAAGATGGGATATCAACACGAGCGCCATCTACAGTAATGTGACCGTGGTTAACTAATTGACGTGCTTGACGACGAGTACGAGCTAAACCTAATTGGTAAACTACTGCGTCTAAACGTGAAGCTAATAGTGCCATGAAGTTATCACCGTGGATACCTTTCATGTTACCAGCTTTATCGAAAATAGTGCGGAATTGACGTTCGTTGATTCCGTACATGTAACGTAATTTTTGTTTCTCTTGTAATTGAAGACCATACTCAGATAATTTTTTACGTTGAGTTGGACCGTGTTGTCCTGGTACGTAAGGACGTTTTTCTAATTCTTTACCTGTGCCGCTTAATGAAATACCTAAACGACGTGATTTTTTCCAGTTTGAACCTCTAAATCTTGCCATTTTGAAGTTCCTCCTTTTTCTTGTTTGATTGTTATGAAGAAACAAGAAAGAATGTTAAATGCTCATAGGGATATGTTATATTTGTGTGCCTTCACCTTGCAGCCGCGGTTACACAACACGCCTTCTTTGGGAATAACATAGAGCCTTATAATATTTAACTGCTACTTTCGTTAATTCACACAAAAGTCATTATACATTTTTGTTTTGTTCATGTCAATTTATATTTTAAAGATGGATATGCTTTTCTAGCGTTTTGACAAGTAATTCTAACCCTTCAAGATCAGTTTGATCAAATCTTGATTTAACAGGTGCATCTATATCTAACACACCGATGATTTCTTTGTTATAGTATATAGGTATAACGATTTCTGATTGGCTATTCGCATCACATGCAATATGTCCAGGGAATTGATTAACATCTTCAACAAGTTGTGATTGCTTTTCGGCAACAGCTGTTCCACAAACCCCTTTACCAATTTCAATGTCTACACAAGCTGGTAATCCTTGAAATGGACCAAGTTTTAAGGCATTATTTTTAATAAGATAAAACCCAACCCAATTAATGTTTGGTAAGAATTGGTTGATGAACGCAGATGCATTACTTAAATTAGCAATTAAATCTTGTTCTCCTGATAATAAACCATCTAATTGGCGGTTGAGTAATGAATAATCTAGTTGTTGTTCTGACATTTTTATTCCTCATTTCAATGTTTATTTGAATTATATTACTATTTTATGATTTTGAATATGTTTTGCATAGAAAAAGGTTTGTTGGATATATATTTTACGTTATAATAAAGAGAACGATTTAGGAGGAGAATACATAATGGCAATTTATATAACACTTGCAGTTATAATCATTATATTAATTGGTATTGGTATAATGTTATGGTTGCGTACATCAAAGCGAAATTTGATTACTGAGACTGAGCAGCGTAAGCAAAAAATTAAGCAATTACCTTTTCAAGATGAATTAGCTAAGCTTAAAAAATTAAATATCCATGGTGAAGCTAAAGACAAGTATGACCAATTTAAGAGAGAATGGCAAACTGTTTTACAAGAAGATTTAAAAGTTGTAGATGCAAAAATTCATGATGCTGATGCAGAACTTGATAAATTTAAGTTCTCACAATCAGAAGAAAGTATTGCTGATGCTAACAAAATAATGGATGGTATAGAAAAGAAATATACGCGCTTAACTCAGAGTGTTACAGAATTAATGACAACAGTGGAAACAAGCGACAAACTATACGATGAATCTAAACAGATTTATAGAGAAACGAAGAGAGAAGTATTAGCGAATAGACACCAGTTTGGGGATGCTGCTGAACTAATCGAAAAAAACATCGAAGCTTTTCTACCTAGAATTGAACAATATGAAGAACTTGTTGAAGATGGACACTACATTAAAGCAAGTGGTCATATCGATCAATTGAATACGGATATGAAACGTATGCAAGAAGATATGGAGGAAATTCCATTATTAATCAAAGATGTACAAAAAGAACTACCAGGTCAATTCCAAGACTTGAAATTTGGATGTAGAGATTTGAAAGTTGAAGGTTATAACCTTGAACACGTTAAAGTAGAAGGGACGCTTCAAACATTACGTGGCAAATTAAATTTAGTTGAACCATTGATTGGAAGATTAGAATTAACGAAAGCTGAAAGCATTATTAATGAAATTAATGATTCTTTAGATGATATGTATGATTTAATTGAACATGAAGTAAAATCTAAAAATACTGTCGAACAATCTAAAGAAATTATTACAGATGAATTATTCCATGCTAAAGATATGAACTACACACTTCAAACTGAAATTGAATATGTAAAAGAGAACTATTATATTTCTGAAGAAGATGTACATAAAGTAAGACAGTATGAGAATGAAATTCAAAACTTAATCAGTGTATACGATGAAATTTTAGGTGAAATGGCTAAAACAAATGTACGCTATAGTGAAGTTGAAGATAATCTTCTATATATAGAAGAACATGTTAAAGTAATTAATGATAACCAACAAAAAATACAAAATCATTTAGTTTCTCTTAGAGAAGACGAAGCTACAGCTCAACAAAATACATTACGTGTTCAATCTAAGAAAGAAGAAATATATAGAAATTTATTAGCATCTAATTTACCAAGTGTACCTGAAAGATTTATCATTATGAAAAATGAAATTGATCACGAAATTCGTGAAGTAAATAAAATCTTTAGTCAAAGACCTATTAATGTACAATATGTGAAAGATAAAGTAAGTAACATTGTACTTCAAATGAATAAATTTGAAGATGAAACAACAGATGTACTTATTAATGCTGTTCATGCTGAAACATTAATTCAATATGGTAATAGATATAGAAAAGAAAATAATGAACTGAATAAGAGTCTTAATGAAGCAGAAAGACTGTTTGCTAACAATAGATATAAACGTGCTATTGAAATAGCTGAAGCGGCACTTGAAAAAGTAGAACCGGGTATCAGTGAAAAAATAGAAGAAGATGTAAATAAACGATAAGAACGTTATAAAGGCGAAGACATGGTAAATGTCTTTGCCTTTATTTTTTTCTGAGTTCATGGATGTTTTTTCTAAGTCAATTAGTATATCTATACGAAATGACTTGTGGTATCATTATATAATGAAAAAAAGAGGTGACAGTATGATATATCTTGATAATGCTGCAACGACAAAGCCTAATGAGGACGTTATTCAAACATATACACAAATGAATCAACATTACTTTTTCAATCCAAATAGTCCTCATTCTGCCGGCATAAAGATTGCTCATTTACTTGATAAAGCAAGAGAAAATATTAAGCAATATTTAAATTTAAAAGATCCATTCAATATTATATTTACAAGTGGTGCTACTGAATCGAATAATATCGCACTTCAAGGGATGGCCAAAGCGAAGAAGAGATTTGGTAACACAATCCTTACAACTAAAATGGAACATCCGTCAGTTCTTGAAACGATGAGAGGATTAGAGGACGAAGGTTTTAATTTGAAATATATTAAAACGACGAAGGATGGGAAATTAGATATATCATCTTTACAAGAATTGCTTAACGATGATGTTGTTCTTGTTACATGCATGCATGTCAATAATGTAATGGGGCAGATTCAACCAATTGAAGAAATTAGTCGAATTTTAAAAGGTTATCCTAAAGTACATTTTCATGTAGATGGTGTACAAGGTTATGGAAAATTACCATTAGATATTAATTTAGCAGATAGTTATAGTTTAAGCGCACATAAATTCCACGGATTAAAAGGTTCAGGTATACTGGCAATTAAACAAATTAAATCGATTAAACAAATTATATTTGGTGGCGGACAAGAGCAAGGCTTAAGAAGCGGTACAGTTAATGCACCTGTCAATATTGCATTAGCAAAAGCGATGAGAATAATGAACGATCATATGGAAGATAATGCTCAAGTATTAAGTCAAAGAGGTAAAGAAATTAGAGCTTTTGTAGAACAATATAAAGGTGTCTTGATTAATTCACCAATCGATGCAGCACCATATATATTAAATATTTCTTTTCCAGGCGTTAAAGGTGAAGTATTAGTCAATGCATTTTCTAAATTTGAAATTTATTTGTCTACAACGAGTGCATGTTCTTCAAAGAAAAGTTCTCATAACGAAACGTTAAAAGCAATGGGATTAAGTAACCTTGTTATTGAAGGAAGTATAAGAATAAGTATTGCACCAGATTTAACGAATGAACAAATAGAACGTTTTAAAGATGCCTTTGATAAAGTATATAAAGAGGTAAAGGAGTTAATAAAATATGAATTATGATCACATATTAGTGAGATACGGAGAGCTGACTTTAAAAACAGGTAATAGAAATATGTTTGTGAATAAATTAAAAGCAAATATCAAAAGCCGATTAATGCCACTTCAAGGTTATAAAGTACGGGCAAATCGTGACCGTATGTATATCGATGTACACGAAGGTTCTGACATTGAAGAAATGATGAGCAGAATTCAAACTGTGTTTGGCGTACACTCTGTAAGTCCAGTAGTTCGAATTGAAAAAGATTTAGATTTAATGAAAGAAGTCGCTTTAAAGTTTGCGCATGATTTTAAAGATGGAGACACATTTAAAATTGACGTCAAACGTGCTGATAAAACGTTTGAACTTGATACTTTTCAATTGCAACAAGAGTTAGGTGGGCATGTACTTCAAAACACTGATCACATAACAGTAAATGTTAAACAACCAGATCATAAAATTAAAGTAGAAGTTCGTAAAGACGCTATTTATATGTACAACCGCGTACTTGAAGGCGCTGGTGGATTACCTGTTGGGACAGGTGGTAAAACATTGCTTATGCTTTCAGGTGGAATAGATTCACCAGTAGCAGGTGTGGAAGTGATGAAACGAGGCGTGACAATTGAAGCTATTCATTTTCATAGTCCGCCGTATACAAGTGAACAGGCTAAACAAAAAGTAATCGATTTAACAAAACAACTTGCACACTTAACAGGCGATATCAAATTGCATATTGTACCTTTTACAGAACTTCAAAAGCAAATTCATAAAGTTGTTGAAGAAAGCTATACAATGACAAGTACAAGAAGAATGATGTTAAGAGTTACTGAGAAAGTAGCACATGAAATCGGTGCACATGCAATTGTAAATGGTGAGAACTTAGGACAAGTAGCGAGCCAAACTTTAGGTAGTATGTATGCTATTAATAGCGTAACATCAATGCCGATTTTACGTCCGTTACTTACATTTGATAAAGAAGACATTGTTAAAAAAGCGAAAGCTATTAATACATTTGATTTATCAATTCAACCATTTGAGGATTGTTGTACGATATTTACACCAAAAAATCCAAAGACAAATCCTAAACTAGAAAAAGTGGAATATTTTGAATCAAAATTTGATTTTGGTCCACTAATTGATGAAGCGGTTAAAAATGTAGAAACACTTACAATTTCTAAGCATGATGATTTGAATCAACAAAAAGACGAATGGATGGATGAACTACTTTAATACGAACGTTGGGATGTCGTTATCATTAAAGTAGAGGAGATATCCATATGGAGTTTGATTTAAATATATTATTAATCATTATTTTGTTTGGTTTAATTGCATCGTTTATCGATTCAGTTGTAGGTGGAGGAGGATTGATTTCTTTACCTGCATTACTAGCAGTAGGAATGGATCCAGCCACAGCTCTAGGTACAAATAAATTAGCGAGTTCATTCGGTTCATTTACGAGTACGATGAAATTTATAAGAGCGAAGAAAGTAGATTTCGATATTGTAGGTAAATTATTTCCATTATCCTTTGTAGGTTCGATATTTGGTGCGATTACGGCTACATATTTACCACCAGAATATTTAAAGCCATTGGCAATCATTATATTGGCACTTGTAACCATATACTCAATTGTAAAAAAAGATTGGGGAGACATTAATCGATATAAGAAATTGTCACTAAAAAAAGCAATCTTGTTTATTATTGGTGTAACGGTAATTGGTTATTATGATGGATTTCTTGGAGGCGGAACAGGATCATTCTTCCTATTTGCTTTATTAATGATTGGTCTTGATTATTTACACGCAGCCGGAAATGCTAAATTTTTAAACTTTGCTTCTAACATAGGTGCATTACTGTTATTTATGGTTTTAGGACATGTCAATTATATCTATGGATTAAGTATGGCAGTATCTATGGTAATCGGTTCGTATTTAGGGGTTACATTTGCAATTAAAAAAGGCGTATCTTACGTTAAAGTATTATTTATTATTGTAACGATAACGTTAATTCTCAAAAATCTATATGACTATATTAGTAGTCACTTTATGTAAAAAAACACCTTAGCGTCTATGCGCTAAGGTGTTTTAATTTATGAGGTTGTTGCTTATTTTTATAAGAATTTTCTTTGTACTTTACTCCAGAATGAATTCTGAGGTAATTTCAATGTTCGAATATATTTATCTTGAATTCTAAGTGAAATAAAGTCTGTTTCTTGAATACTTAATGCTTCATTATCTAGTCCCATAATTGGATAATAGTTACCTTCTTTATCAAGAATGATTTTAAGGGTTCTTGTATCACCCAATACTACTGAACTACTCACTGTTCTGAAATTGTTATTATTCAGTGACGCGATTTCGGTTAATTGCATGCTTCTAATTTTAGGGTCAATAATTGCGCCGTCTAATGATTTGTTATATCCAGTTGATCCTGTTGGTGTTGAAATTAATAAACCGTCTCCGTTGAATGCCTCGAAGTATTCGTCGTCAATGTATATTTCCATCTTCATCGGCTTGATGACGCTTGATTTAATGTAAAAATCATTTAAACACATATAAGACATTTGGTTATTCAAGTTTACTTCTAGGACAGGATATTTTCTGACACTTACTTCATGAGAATCAATAGATTCAATTAAATGTGGAATGTCATCTATACTAAAATCAACATATAAGTAATTCTGATCTAGTCGTGTTTTGATACCAATATAAACTTTGTCTTTATTAAAGTTCGTTTTTCTACAAGCTTGTAAGAAACTCCCATCTCCCCCGACTGAAGCAATAATATCTGCATCATCGTAATTTGAAACAAATTCAAATCCGTGTGGTTCCATTTCTTTCTGGATTTTTTCACGTGTTTCTAATACGTCACGGTCTTTTGAACTAAATAAATAAATACGTTTATACGAAGTCATAATTTGTTCCTCCCAAAAGTTACAGTTATTATTAAAGTCTGTTATTATTATAAATGTAAATATTTAAAATAGAAAGGATGATACTATGTCTAAACGAATTATTGCGATAATCATCGCAGCTGTTTTAGTTGTAGGTGGTATAGTTGTCAGCACAGTTGGCATATTTTTAGACGATTCGTGGAAAAAAGCAGTAACAGATTCAGATGGCATAAGTGAGTCTGTCGTATCTGGTAGTGATAGTAGTAGCAAAATTGTTAAATTATCAGTAGATGGTACCATTCAAGATACAGGTGTCCAAGAGTCATTATTTAGTGGTGGAGGGTATAATCATCAATCCTTCTTAAAACAACTTGATAAAATTAAAAAAGACGATCAAGTTAAAGGTGTACTTCTAGTTGTCAATTCACCAGGTGGTGGAACATATGAAAGTGATGAAATACATAAAAAATTAGAAGAAATTAAAGCTAAAGATAAAAAAGTTTATGTTCAAATGAAAAATATGGCAGCATCAGGTGGCTATTATATCTCAACACCAGCTGACAAAATTTATGCAGGATCACAAACATTAACAGGTTCACTTGGGGTTATTATCTCAAGCATTAATTATTCAGAACTTGCGAATGATCTAGGTGTGAAAGATGAATCTGTAACTTCTGGTAAACATAAACAAATCTTGAACCCAATGAAAGAAATGTCGAAAGAAGAACGTGATATCATGCAATCCATCATTGATGATAGTTATAAACAATTTGTAAATGTCATTAAAGATGGTAGACATATGTCAGAATCAGAAGTTAAGAAATTAGCTGACGGTAGAATTTATTCTGCACAACAAGCTAAATCAAACGGTTTAATTGATGAAATTGGTTATGAAGATGATGCTATTAAAGCATTAAGAAGTGACATAAAATCAAAACATGCACAAGTTATAACGTATGATACAACAGGAGGATTCTTAAACTTCCCAATGGCTGCTAAAAGTAAACTTTCTTCTATGATAGGTTTAGATGATATGACTAAATACGAAGCCTTAATTAAAGCGAATAAATCACCACAACCTATGTATTTATACGGTGAATAAGGAGGGATTGTAATGACAGAAACAAGTTATGAACAAGTCGCTACTACACGTGAACAAAGTGAAATTGAGCGTACTGTCAATAAATATATGTCTGATATTAAATCCATCGTATTTGCTGGATTCTGGGTCCGATTTTTAGCTTATATCATCGATATTTTAGCTTTAGCAGGATTTAAAGGTATTGTACTAAGTCCGATATTTGCACTTACAAGTATTAATACTTCATATCTGTGGGTTCCATACTTCAGTGTTGAAAATATGGCAAGTGCCTTAATATTTTATTTATATTTCGTGTTGATGACGTATTATTTTAAAGCAACACTAGGCAAGATGATCTTAGGTTTAAGTGTCTATCGAGAAGATGCACAACCGCTCAAATTGAAGGATGTTCTATTTAGAGAATGGATCGGGCGAATTATCTCTGGTGCATTATTAGGCATTCCATATATTGTAGTAGCATTTACGAAAAAGCATAAAGGTATTCATGACTATTTTGGGGAAACAGTCGTTCTCAAAAACAAATATGTTCAAATGAGAAAAGACTTCCAAAATGTGATTGGATAATTAAGTTATAATCAAAAGAATTTTAAAGTCTCTTTAATCATGATAAAATATATTTATCAAGAATAAGGAGGCTTTTTTTATGGCGCAAGTTACATTCAAGAATGAACCAATTACAATATTAGGTGAGGAAGTTAAAGTAGGTTCAGTAGCACCTGATTTTACTGTATTAGCAAACGACCTATCTGAAAAGACATTAAAAGACTATGAAGGTAAAAAGAAACTTATTAGTGCCGTACCTTCTTTAGATACAGGCGTGTGTAGTCAACAAACACGTAAATTTAATGAAGAAGCTGCAAATGAACAAGATGGCGTTGTCTTAACGATTTCTAACGACTTACCATTTGCTCAAAAAAGATGGTGTGCAGCTGAAGGTTTAGATAATGTGATTACATTAAGTGACCACCGTGATTTATCATTTGGTGAAAACTATGGTGTTATCATGAAAGAACTTCGTTTATTAGCACGTTCAGTATTTGTTTTGGACAAAGATAATAAAGTTGTTTATGCAGAAATAGTGAGTGAAGGTACAAACCATCCTGACTATGACAAAGCTTTAGAAGCATTTAAAAATTTAGACTAATTAACAACCATAAACTGCTGTCCATTTAGTGGACAGCTTTTTATACGAAAGAGGGCAATTATGACTGAAGAAAAGAATATGATGGAAGTATTATTTGAAAAACTTGATGTAAAAAGTAAAGACCTCCACGACGAGAATGGACAAAGCTATATAGAGAATCTTGGTTTGGCAATGGAAGACATTTATACAAACCAAAGAGATCTTTTAGAACAATCAACATTACAAGAACGAAGAAAAGCGTTCCAATTTGCTTATTTAAGTTTATTAAAAGAAGAAGTGATTCAACCCAATCATCAAATGACGCCAGATTCAATTGGGTTTATTTTAAGCTACCTTGTAAACTTATTTAATAAAAACAAAAAAGAATTAAACATTGTAGATATTGCAAGTGGTACAGGACATTTGAGTGCAACAATCAATGAACAAAATCAAGATAAGACATTGATGCACCACTTGATTGAAGTAGATCCTGTATTACAACGTGTAAGTATACATTTAGCTAACTTCTTAGAAATACCATTTGATGTATACCCACAAGATGCTATTATGCCACTACCTTTAGAAGAAGCGGATGTCATTGTCGGCGATTTACCAGTCGGATATTATCCAGTTGATGAACGCAGTAAAGAGATGAAATTAGGCTTTGATGAAGGGCATAGTTATAGTCATTATTTATTATTAGAACAAGCTGTTACAGCAACAAGACCAGGTGGTTATGTATTCTTAATCGTACCAACAAATATCTTTGAAGGTGAAGAAGTGAAACAGCTTCAAAAATATATTGCAACAGAAACAGAAATGCAAGCATTTTTAAACTTTCCTAATTCATTGTTCAAGACAGAACAATCACGTAAATCACTATTGATTTTACAGAAGAAAGACCCTGGAAATACTAAGAGTGTTGAAGTATTGCTAGCAAATATACCAGATTTCAAGGCACAATCTCAATTGCAAACGTTTTTATCAGAAGTAGATGAATGGATGAAAGAAAATCATTCTTTATAAACTGTATTAATGCTTGATTCATAACTGTATTAGTGTTTAAATAGTATAGAATAGTATTATCAGGAGGAAGTCTAAATGACAAAAATTATAGCAATTAATGCTGGTAGCTCATCTTTAAAATTCCAATTATTTGAGATGCCTGAAGAAAAAGTTATCACAAAAGGATTAGTCGAGCGTATCGGATTGAAAAATTCAATTTTCTCAATTTCGGTAAACGGGGAAAAAATCACAAAAACATTAGATATTGAAAATCATGAAGTTGCAGTAAATATCATGATTGAAGCTTTAAAAGAGCACAATATCATCGAAGACATTAATGATATTCAAGGTACTGGTCATCGTGTTGTTCACGGCGGAGAATTATTCCCAGAATCAGCACTTGTTACTGAAGATATATTAGCTAAAATCGAATCATTAACTGATTTAGCACCATTACACAATCCTGCAAACATCATGGGTATTAAAGCATTTAGAAAATTATTACCAAGTATCCCACACGTTGCAGTATTCGATACATCATTCCACCAAACAATGCCAGAAGAATCATATTTATACAGCTTACCTTACAACTTCTATAAAGATTTCGGTATTCGTAAATATGGTTTCCATGGGACAAGTCATAAATATGTATCTGAAAGAGCAGCAGAATTATTAGATCGTCCATTAGATCAATTAAGAATTATCTCTTGTCATATCGGTAATGGTGCTTCTATTGCTGCAATTGACGGTGGTAAATCTGTTGATACTTCAATGGGCTTCACACCATTAGCAGGTGTTACAATGGGTACACGTTCAGGTAACCTTGACCCAGCTTTAATTCCATACATCATGGAGAAAACTGGTAAAAATGCTGAAGAAGTATTAAATATCCTTAATAAAGAATCAGGTTTACTTGGTATTTCAGGTTCATCAAGTGACTTAAGAGATATTCAGCAAGATGCTAACGAAGGTAGCGAACGTGCTAAATTAGCATTAGATGTATTCGCATCTAGAATCCATAAATATATGGGATCATATGCTACAAGAATGCACGGCTTAGATGCAATTGTATTTACAGCTGGTGTAGGGGAAAACTCTGACACAGTTCGTGCTAAAGTATTAGAAGGATTAGAATTCATGGGTGTTTATTGGGATCAACGCTTAAACACAGGTTTACATGGAGAAGAAGCGTTCATCAACTACCCACATTCACCAGTAAAAGTTATTGTAATTCCAACTGACGAAGAAGTTATGATTGCACGTGACGTTGTGAAATTTGGTAACTTAGGATAATAAAGTATTTTTAAAAGCGAGACAGGCGTATCTTATATGTGAATAAGATGCCAGTCTCGTTTTTTTTATGTTTAAAAAGTGATTCTACGGTTATATGTAAGTAATGCATATTCTAAGGAGGATATATAAATGAGACCAGAAAGAGCATTAATGAAATTAGTTAGAATTGTTACACGTAGAGTCGTTAGAGAACAATCTAAAAAACAGAAACAAGAAAATAACCAAAACTTAAAAGATCAAAATAATAATCAAAACTAATATAAAAGCGTTCAGCCATAAGGTTGAATGTTTTTTTATTGTAATAGAAAATATGTGAAAATGAGTAATAGATTTATGTGATTTGGGGAGAATATGAGATAAAGAGGTAGTAAACCCACGAGATTAGGAAAGATGTGAGTTAATGAGGAAGTAAACTCACGAGATTGAAAAAGATTGATGTGAACCCAAATATTTGACCTAAACAAATCAAATTATTGGGGTGCATTCTTATGAGGAAAAAATATGATTTTAAATTCAAAATAAAA